>JAFXQI010000044.1 GCA_017527155.1 Kiritimatiellia bacterium | reverse complement strand
TCTTCGGCGGCGGCGGCGGCGGCGGCGCGCTGGGCGGCGAGCTCCTCTTCGAGGGCGCGGCGTTTCTCTTCCGTCTCGCGCACCTGCTGCTCGACGGCGAGGCGCGCCTGGCGTTCCGCCTCCTCGCGGGCTTCCAGATCGGCCTTCTCGCGGGCGCGGCGCTCCGCCTCCTCGGCGGCGGCGCGTTCCGCGGCTTCGGCGGCGGCGGCGGCGGATTCCGTCTCGCGGCGCAGCTCCTCTTCGAGGGCGGCGCGCTTGGCCTCCGTCTCGCGGGCGAGGGCCTCGGCGGCCTCGCGGGCGGAGCGTTCGGCGGCCTCGCGGGCCTTCTGCTCGGCGTCCTCGGCGGCGCGGCGTTCCGCGTCGGCGCGGGCCTGCTGTTCGGCGGCCTCGCGTTCCGCGCGGGTACGCTCCATGAACTGGCGGAGCTCCTCTTCGAGCGCCTGGCGCTTGGCCTCCGTGTCCCGTACCTGGGCCTCGGCGGACTCGCGGGCGGCGCGTTCCGCCTCCTCGCGGGCCTTCTGCTCGGCCTCCTCGCGGGCGCGGCGCTCGGCCTCGGCGGCCCACTGGGCGTCGAGACGCTCCTTCTCGGCGCGGGCCTCCTCCTCGCGGCGGGCGATCTCGGCCTCGAGATTGCGGCGTGCCTCGTCGATTTCCTGTATCTTGCGCTCGGCCTCCTCGCGGGCGGCGCGTTCCGCCTCCTCGCGGGCCTTGAGTTCGGCCTCCTTGCGGGCGGCGGCCTCGGCCTCCTCCTGTAGACGCTGCTCGGCCTCTTCGCGGGCCTTGCGGTACTCCTCCTCGCGGCGCTTGAGTTCGCGCTCCATCTTGCGGCGGTTCTGCTCCGCGGCCTGCGCGCGGCGCTCGGCCTCCTCGCGCGCCTCGCGCTCGAGGTTTTCCTGCGCGATGCGGAGTTCGTCCTCCGACTGCTTGAGGGCCTCTTCCAGCTGCCGCTTGCGTTCCGCGACGAGACGCGCCTGCTCGGACAGCAGCTCCGCGCGGGTCAGCCCCGCCCCGCGGGTCCCCGCCGGAATGTGCACCGCCGTCCCCGCCGGACGCGGAATCGCCGCCTGGAGGCGGGTCGGCGTCCGCATCGGCTTGCGTACGGGTTGCGGCGGCGGCGGAAGCGGCGCAGGCTCCGGCTCGGGTTCCGGATCGGACTCCGGCTCCGGCTCGGACGCAGCCTCATCGTCCGCCCCGTCGGCGGCCTCCCCGTCCTCCGTCGGCAAATCATCCCAGAGCCCGTCGTCGTAATCGCCCGACGCCGGCTCCTGCTGCGGCTCCTCCGGCTGCGGCTCCTGCGGCTCCACCTCGAACAGCAGCGCCTGCTCCGCGCGCTGCGTCTCCTTCGGCATCTCCACCGGCTGGACCAGCGGCTCCGGATCCGGCTCCGCGCGCACCTGCAACACCGCCTCGGGCTCCTCCGCGACCGCGGGAAGCTCCTGCGTCTCCGCGGCCGCGTCGTTCTTGGCCGACTCGTTCTTGGCCGCCTCGATTTTCCACGCCCCGGCGCCCTGCGCGACGGCATTGTCCTTGTCGATCTGGTAACGCTTTTCCTGGGCCTCGCGGATTTCGCGCGCCCGGCGTTCCTTGTCCTGATGGGCCTTGCGGGACTGCATCCAGCGGGAGAAGAACCCGCCGCCGCCGTTCTCCTCGCCGCCGCCGGCGGACGTGCCGGCGTCCTTGCCGAGGTAGGACTGGACGAACGGCTCCGGGTCCATGCCCAGGTACTCGCAGTACAGCTTGTAGAACCCCTTCGCGTACGCGGGCGCGATGAGCCGCTTGCGGTCGTCGCGCTCCATGGCCTCGACCACCTGCGGCTTCAGGCGCGTGGCGTGCGCCACGTCCTCCACCGATACGCCCAGGCGCTCCCGCGCCTCCCGCAACCTGTCACCCATGCCGCTCATGTTTCTCGCTCCAAGCCCTGTGAATCCGTCTCGCCTTGCTCACCCTGTGAACCCCTGGATTTCTAGATACCTAGACATCTAGAAACCTAGGAACCCTCGAAAACCCTCAGCTCCCTCCCCCTCCGCCGTCCGCGCCGCCGCCGTCGCCCGCCTGTCCCCCGTGGGCCGCGCCGACGTCGAACAAGATCTCCCGCGGCTCCGCGCCGCGCGCCGGCCCGACGAGCCCCTTCTCCTCGAGCATGTCCATCAGGCGCGACGCCCGGTTGTACCCGATGCGCAACCGCCGCTGGATGCTCGACGTGCTGGCGCGCTGCGTCTGCCGTATGATTTCCACGACCTGCTCCAGCAGCTCCTGGTCCTCCGCCTCCTCGTCGCTCATCGCGTCGGACGCACCGAAATTGCTGATGGCGCCGCCGCTGGACGCCGCGCCGCCGCCCCCGCCCATGGCGCCCGCGAGGATCGCCGCCGCGGCCGAGGCATTGTCCTGCCCGCCCGGCTCTCCGCCGCCGCCGAGACCGTCGAACGACGGCACCGCGGGGGCGCCGCCGCCCTTGCCCTTCTTGCCCTTGCCGGAGAGCTTGATCGGCGCATTCATCGACGACTGCAGCGATGCGTCGAAGCACGGCGCCCCCTGCCTGCTCCACCAGTCCACCAGCGCCTTGATCTCGTTGTCCTTCGTCCACGCCCCCTGCGCGCGTATGACCTTGTTGCCGCCGACCACCGCCAGCATGTCGCCCTTGCGCACCAGCTTGTCGGCGCCCTCGCGGTCGAGAATCACGCGGCTGTCGTTCTTCTGCGCCACCTTGAACGCGATGCGCCCCGGCACGTTCGCCTTGATGGTGCCCGTGATGATCTTCACCGTCGGCCTCTGCGTCGCGATGATCAGGTGGATGCCCGTCGCGCGCGCCAGCTGCGTCAGCTTCGTGATCTGCGGCTCGATGTCCTGCTGCACTTCCAGCATCAGGTCGGCCAGCTCGTCGATGACGATCACGATGTACTTCAGCTTCTCCGGCAGCTGCTCCTCCTCCGCGCCGCCCGCCAGCAGCCGCGCCGCCGTCGGCACCGTACCCTCCACCGCCGCCGTGGCCTCTTCCCCGGACTCCGCGGCCTCCGCCCCGTCCGCGTCCTCCGCGTCCAGCGCCCCCTCTTCGCCCTCCTCCGGCTCCGGTTCCGGCTCCGGCTTCGGACGGCTGTTGAACGACGCGATGTCGCGCACGTTCGCCTTGTGGAACAACTTGAACCGCCGCTGCATCTCCAGGATCGCCCACCGCAGCCCCGCGACCACCTTCTTCGGCTCCGTGATGACCGGCACCATCAAGTGCGGCAGCGCCGCGTACGACGAAAACTCCACGATCTTCGGGTCCACCAAAATCAGCCCCAGCTCCTCCGGCGTGCGGCTCATCAGCAGCCCCGCCAGGATCGAATTCAGGCACACCGACTTGCCCATGCTCGTCGCGCCGGCCACCAGCAAGTGCGGCAGGCTCGTCAAATCCGCCGTCACGACGTTCCCGCCGACATCCTCCCCCAGCACCAGCGGCAGACGCGCCGTCGAAGCCGTCCACGCCGCGCTCTGCAGCACCTCGCGCAGGACGACCGGCGCCGCCTTGCGGTTCGGCACCTCGATGCCCACGACGCCCTTGCCCGGGATCGGCGCCTCCACGCGCACGCTCTCCGCCTTCAGCGCCAGCGTGATGTTCCCCGACAGCGCCCCGATGCGTTCCACCTTCACGCCCGCCGCCGGCAGCAGCTCGTAGCGCGTCACCGACGGCCCCTGCTCCACGTGCGTCACTTCCGACTCGATGCCGAACTGCGCCAGCGTGTCCCGGATGATGTGTACCGTCTCCTCCAGCTCCTCCGGCGACGCCCTCCCGCCGGCCCCCGCCGGTACCGGGTCGAGCAACTCCATCGGCGGCAGCTGCCATACCGTCTTCGCCTGCTCCTCCGCGGCCGCGGCGGCCGCCAGCGCTTCCGCCTCGCGCGCCGCCCGTGCCGCTTCCGCATCGCGGGCCTTCTTCTCCTCGGCGGCGCGGCGCTCCTCCTCCAGGCGTTTCCTGAGCGCCTCCTTCTCCTCCTGCTCCCGGCGTTCCCGCTCCTCCGCCTCCTGGCGTTCCCGTTCCGCCGCTTCCGCCGCCTCGCGCTCCTTGCGCTGGCGCTCCTCCTCCGCCTCCTGCTCCTTGCGGAGACGCTCCGCTTCCCGCTCCTGGCGTTCCCGCTCCTTGCGGGCGCGTTCCGCCTCCCGCTCCTGGCGTTCCTGCTCCGCGCGCGCGGCGGCCTCCTCCTCGCGGCGCTGCTTCGCCAGCTCCCGTTCCAGCCGTACCCGTTCCCGTTCAAGCCGCAGCGAATCCGCCTCCCGCTCCGCCGCCTCCGCGAGCGCCTTGCGCCGGCGCTCCTTGCGCTCCGCCTTCCACTTCGCGAACCCCTCCCGCAGCCCCGTCCAGAGCTCCTTCGGCCTCACCCCGCTCACGAAAAACAGCCCCGCCAGCACCACCGCCGTACCCAGCAGCACCGTCCCAATCCCTCCGATCAACTTCACCAGCACCTGGTTCCCCAGCAGATACCCCACGAACCCGCCCGGCATCCCCGCGATGTCGTACCTCGCCAGCTTCGGCGATCCCCAAAGCCCCCCCGACAGCTCCGCCAGCACGCAGCACGCCGCGAGAATCCCCCCCAACCACGCCGCCCGCGGCCACACCCGGTCCTCCGACTTGAACAGCAGGAACAACCCCAGCACCGCCAGCATCGCCGGCACGAGGAACCCCGCCGCCCCGAACAGCCGGAACACCGCCCAGGCGGTCCAGGCCCCGACGGGCCCGATGTAATTGCGGGCGGTCTCCGCCCCGCCGCTCCAGTCGCGCGTGTCCATGACGTCATACGACACGACGGCGAGCAGCAGCAGCACCCAGACCGCCTGCAACACGATCCCGACCGCCTCCCGGCGCCCGTTCTTAGCCTTGTCACGTTTCGAAGCCATATAGATTTCCAATCTACCCGCCCCCCCTCTCCCATGCAACCGCAAAATCCCGGCCAAGACGGCATCGCGGGCGCCGCGCCTCCACCCGCCCATCCCCCCCCTTCCGGTCGGCTTTTCCGCACGCCCCAGCCAATTTGGAATCAGGAAAATTCCTTGTATTTTCCCTCTTTCTGCCCCCACCTCTCACCCATGACCGCAAACCTCGCCCATCCTGGAAATCCCGCTCTCGACGTCCATCCCCATCCATGCGATACTCCGAGCACATTCCATGGCTTCCTCCCCCCCCATCCCGTCCCCCCGCCCCGTCGTCCTGGCCCTCGGCCAGTTCGACGGCATCCACCTCGGGCACCAGGCCGTCCTGCGCGCCGCGCGCGACCTGGCGCGGGAGCTCGGCGCCACCGCCCGGTGCCTGACCTTCGAGCCCCACGTCATGCGCGTGCTCGACCCCGCCCGCGCCCCCCTCGAACTCGCCACGCCGGCCCAGAACGCCGCCCGCATCCGCGACTGCGGCCTCGACGGCACCGTCGTTTTCCCCTTCGACCGCGACTGGGCCGCCCGCTCCGCGATGGACTTCCTGCGCGCGCTGCCCGGCGCCGTCCGCGCGCCCGTCGCCGGGGTCGTGTCGGGGGCCGACTTCGCGTTCGGGCGCAACCGCGAAGCCACCGCCGCCGACCTCCCCCGCCTGGCCACCGCCGCCGGAATCCCCCGCGCCGCCATCGTGCCTCCCGTCCTCTGGCGCGGCGCTCCCGTATCCTCTAGCCGCATCCGCGCCGCCGTCGCCGAAGGCGATGCCGGGGATGCCGCCGCCATGCTCGGACGCCCCTTCGCCCTCGAAGGCACCGTCGTCCACGGACGCGCCGTCGGCCGCCAACACGGCCTCCCCACCGCCAACGTCCGCCCCGCCCTCCCCATACGCCCCAAGCCCGGCGTCTACGCCGCCCGCCTCGACGACCACCCCGCCGCCGCCTTCGTACCCGACCCCGCCGACCCCACCCAATCCTCCAAATTCGGCGACGTCGTCGAAGTCCACATCCTCGGCGCCGCCGGCGACTGGTACGGCCGCCGCGTCGAAGTCCATTTCCTCCACCGCCTCCGCCCCTACCTCCCCTTCCCCGACCAAACCGCCGCCTCCGCCCAGATCCGCCTCGACTTGGAGGCCATGCGCCCCTGGCTCTGACGCCGCCCCCGCTTTCCGATTGCAGTCGATTGCCATCGATTGCAGTCGATTGCAATCGCCCCCCATTTCCGCTACAAGAGAGCCTGAACCATGAAATCCCTCCCCGAACTCCTCGCCCCCGCCGGCGAAAAAGCCGCCGCCTACGCCGCCTTCGCCTTCGGCGCCGACGCCATCTACACCGGCCTTCCCCGCTTCTCCGCGCGCGCCGAAGCCGTCAACCTGACCCCCGCCGACCTCGCCGAAGTCTGCGCCTACGCCCACGGCCAGCCCCGGCCCCGCCGCGTCTACGTCACCCTCAACACCCTCATCCGCACCGCCGAGACCGCGGACCTCCTGCGCTCCCTGGCCCTCTGCGCCGACTGCGGGGCCGACGCCGTGATCGTGCAGGACCTCGGCGTCGCGCGCCTGGCCCGCCGCCACTACCCCGAACTGCGCCTCCACGCCTCCACCCAGCTGGCGATCCACAACCTCGAAGGCTGCCGCGCGGCCGCCCGCCTCGGCTTCAAGCGCGCCACCCTCGCGCGCGAACTGACCCTCGACGAAATCCGTGCCATCGCCGCCGCCTCCCCCATCGAAGTCGAGACCTTCGCCCACGGCGCCCTCTGCTACTCCTACTCCGGCCTCTGCCTCTACTCCGCCCTCCTCCGCGGCCGCTCCGGCAACCGCGGCGCCTGCGCCTACCCCTGCCGCGACGCCTTCACCCCCGTCGACGGCGGCGGCAACGGTGATGACGCCGACTCCAAGCCCCGCCTTGCCTTCGCCATGAAGGACCTCTGCACCGCCCCCTGCCTCCACGACCTCGTCCGCACCGGCGCCGCCTCCCTCAAGATCGAAGGCCGCAAGAAATCCCCCCTCTACGTCGCCGCCGCCGTCCGCCTCTACCGCGGCCTCCTCGACGGCACCTTCACCCCCGCCGAGCGCGCCGCCGCCGAACGCGACCTCCAGACCGTCTTCTCCCGCCCCACCACCGACCTCCACCTCCGCTCCCGCTGGAACCCCTCCGTCCTCTCCCCCGACGCCACTGGCCATCTCGGCGCCCCCCTGGGCCGCGTCGAACTCGCCACCCGCACCTTCCTCCAGTTCCGCACCGAACTGCCCCTCGAAGTCCACGACGGCATCCAATTCCTCCTCCCCAACCAGACCCGCCCCCACGGCTTCCCCGTCGAAGAAATCACCCTTTCCACCGGCCGCAGCGTCTACGCCGCCCCCGCCGGCACCCTCCTCGAAGTCCCCCTCCCGCCCGGCACCCCCTACATCCCCAAAGGCACCCCCCTCCACCTCGCCTCCTCCCAGACCGCCAAACGCCGCCTCCGCTTCGACCTCCCCAATCCCCGCGAATGGCGCAAGCGCACCCCCGTCGCCCTCCGCCTCGCCGCCACCACCGACCAACTCACCATCACCGCCACCGCCGGCACCTCCACCACCACCCACGCCTGGCCCGGACCCTTCCCCCCCGCCAAAGACCCCGGAAAAATGGCCCGCGCCCTCCGCGAATCCTTCGCCAAACTCGGCGACACCCCCTTCGCGCTCGCCACCCTCGACATCGACGGCACCCTCCCCTTCGTTCCCGTCTCCCGCCTCAACGACATGCGCCGCGAATGGTCCACCGCCCTCGCCGACGCCCTCCAGGCCGCCGCCGACGCCCGCCTCGCCGACGCCCTCTCCGACCTTGAAATTACCCCGCTCCCACCCCCACCCACCCCTACCCAAAAACCCTTCCTCGTCAAAACCGACGCCCCTTCCGCCTTCCTCGCCGCCTACCCCGACGGCGACCTCCCGCCGCGCGTCACCGAACTGTGCATCGAACTCGACGGCCGCCCCGCGACCACCGACGCCATCGCCCGCCTCTCCTCCGTCCTGCCGCCCCGCATCGCCCTCCGCCTGGCCCTCCCCATGATCGTCCGCGCCTGGGACCGCGAACCCCTGCTCGCCCAGATCCGCCACCATCTCGACCTCGGCCACCGCCTGTGGGAAGCCGCGAATATCTCCTCCCTCGACCTCCTGCCGAAGAACCACCCCGACCTCGACCTGTCGGCCGACTGGCCCCTCTACGCCCTGAACCCCCAGGCCGCCGCCGCCTGGCGCGACCGCGGCATCACCCGCCTGACCATCTCCCCCGAAGACACCGAAGACAACGCCCTCGCCCTCGCTTCCGCCGCCCCCGGCCCCTGGGTCTGGCCCGTCCGCAGCGACCCGCCGTTGTTCATCTCCGAGAACTGCTCCCACGCCGCCGCGACCGGCGCCTGCCCCCGCGACGGCCGTTGCGGCTACTCCGGCGAAACCCTCCGCAACCGCGCCGGCGAAACCATCCGCATCATCCCCCGCCACTGCCGCTTCTACACCCTCTCCGACGCCCCCACCTACCGCCCCCTCCCCCCCGACTCCCCCTTCCTCCCCCGCGCCGACTACCTCCTCCGCCCCCTCGACCCCGCCACCCTCCGCCAAGACCTCGCCTCCCTCGCCCGCTGATCGCGCACCATGGCTACGGAGCGTAGACCAAGGTCCGCCCCTCGTGCCGCAGGGTCTTCAACGGGGTGCCGTATAGGGCAGTGAGCGCATCCGCCGACAGGACCTCGTCCGCGGGCCCGGCGGCCAGCAGGCGCCCGGCGCGCAGGAGCGCGGCGTGGGTCGCTTCGGCGGCGGCGAAGGACGGATCGTGGGTCGTCCAGAGCAGCGTGGTCCCCCGGTCGCGCAGGGTGCGGAGGATGCGGGCGACGCGGGCGGTATTGGCCGGATCGAGCGCGCTGGTGGGTTCGTCGAGCAGCATCAGCGGCGTCTGCTGCGCCATCGCCCGCGCGAGCAGCAGGAGCTGGCGCTCGCCGCCGCTGAGGGTCCCGACGTCGCGGTCGGACAGCGCAGCGAGGCCGACATCGCGCAGCGCGGCGTCGGCCGCCGCTTCGTCGTCCGGTCCCGGCATGGCCAGCGCCGCGACGTGCGGCGCGCGCCCGAACAGCACGTACTCGCGGAGCGTGAACGCGAACCGCGCGACCTCCCCCTGCGGCACCAGCGAGACGGCGCGGCCGAGTTCCGTGCGCGCATGGCTTTCCAGCGGGCGCCCGGCGAGTTCGATGCGACCGGAGGAGGGCGTCTTCCAGCGGAGCAGCAGGTCGAGGAGGGTGCTTTTCCCGGCGCCGTTGGGTCCGAGGAGCGCCATGCTGGCACCGCGCGGGAGGTCGAACGCGACTCCGTCCACGGCGGGGGACGCGGCCCCGGGATAGGTGTAGGTGACGCCGTCGAGGCGCAGGGCGGGCGCGGAGGTCACGCGTCGCCTCCCCCACCCCGCAGGGGCGGACGCCGCGAAACCATGACGGCGAAGCCAACGGCCCCGAACAGGCTGGTAAGCAGTCCCAGCGGGATTTCGCCGGGAAGGACGGTCCTCGCGACGGTGTCGCACGCCAGCACGAGCGCGGCGCCGAGCAGGATGGAAGCGGGCAGGGCGCGCCGGGCGTCGGCCCCGTACAGCGCGCGCGCCAGATGCGGCACGAGCAACCCCACCCACCCCACCAGGCCGCACACGGAGACGACCGACGCGGTACCGACGGCCGCGGCGACCAGCAACACCGTCTTGTCGCGCCGCGGGGAGAGGCCCACGGAGTGCGCCGTGCGGTCGTTGAGCGACAGCACGTTCAGCCGCCACCGCATCGCCCACAGCACCGCCAGCGATCCCAGCGCCGCGGGGACCACCGACGCCAGCGCCGGGAAGCTCGCGTTCCAGAGGCCGCCCATCATCCAGAACGTGATGTCCTGCAAGTCGCGCGTGGGCTCGGCGACGAGCTTGACGAAGGCGAGTCCGGCCCCCGCCACCGCGGATACCGCCATGCCGGCCAGCACGAGCCGCAGAATCCATCCGCCGAACCGGAACCGCCGCGCCAGGGCGCACGTCGCCCCCAGTCCCAGCATCGCGCCGCCCGCCGCGGCGGCCTGCACGCCGGCAGGGGCCCAGCCGTAGGCGACGATGACCGCCGCCGCCCCCAGCGCCGCCCCCTGCGACACGCCGAGGAAACCCGGCTCGACGAGCGGATTGGCGAACACCATCTGGAACACGAACCCCGCCCCCGCCAGCACGCCCCCCGCCAGCAGCGCCAGCAGCACGCGCGGAAGGCGCACCTCGATCAAAATCGTCCGCAGCAGCACGTCGTCCGCCAGATGCCCCACCGGCACGAACCCTGCCTGCGGATAGCGTCCCAGCGACACCGCCAGCAGCGCCAGGAACGGCAACGCCGCCAGCAGGATCCAGAGTCCGCCCCGCCCTCTCACGTCACATCCCCGCGACGGTACTGCCGGAACATCTCCCGCCGCCGGCAGTACAGGAACCACCACGCCCACGGCCACGCCCGCGCCAGCCGCCAGAACGGGGGATGGAACGCGACGATGCCGAGCACCGCCGCCGTCGCCTTCACCGCGCTCCAGAACGCGGCCCCGCCGGGCAACGCGCCCAGCACCGCGTCGGCGCGCACGCCGCGGGCCGGGGCCGCGTTCCCGCCGCGCAGGAGCCGCAGGGTTCCCTCGGCGTACCAGCGGGCGTGCTGGCGGAGGCTTTCCGGCGTCGTGCGGCCGCTGCAGTGCTTCACGGCGAACGACGGATCGAACCACACCGGCATCCCCGCCGCCACCGCCCGGTGCAGGAAATCCGCGTCCTCCCCGCTGCTCAGCCGGTCATCGAAGCCCCCCAGCCGCCCGAACGCCTCCCGCCGCACCGCCAGGTTGTTCGTCCCGATTCCCCACGCCCCGCGCGGCCCCGCCCGGCGCGACACGTGTACCGCATGGAAGATCGCCAGATTGTCCCCGCAGTCGCACGCGTTCTCCTCGGGGAACCGGATTCCCCCCGCCACGATCGGCCTCTCCGCGGTGCACGCCGCAACCGCCCGCTCCAGCCAGTCCGGGTCCACGATGCAGTCCGAGTCGGTGAACAGCAGTACCTCTCCCTCCGCCCCGCGCGCCGCCAGGTTGCGCATCGCGCCGGTACCCAGTCCCTCGCACGGCACGAACCGTTCCGGCGCCCGCAACGCCCCCATCCCCGGCGGCAGTTCGCCCACGACGACCACCTCGTACGCCACCCCCGTCCGCCCGCGCCGTACCGACTCCAGCGCCGCCTCCAGGCAGGGGCGCCGGTTGCTGGGAATGATGATGGACGCGCGCGGGGTCATGGTGCTTGCGTTGCCGCCGCCGGTTGTGCCATGATGGCCGCGATGGGCCGGCGCCGGCCCGCAATCCTCCACCATAGGCCCCACCCGATGGACAATCAAGAGCAATCCCGCCCCGCGCGCCGCCTTTCCGGCTTCTTCCTCCTCTCGTTCGGCTACGTCGGCCTCCGCTTCCTGCTCAGCCCCGTGCGCTCGCGCCTGCTGACCGGGCAGCTTCCCAAGGAACTCTACGGCTCCCTCACCCTCGCCGTCACCACCGTCACCTTCCTCGCCACCCTCCTCGCCCTCGGCGCCTACGAATTCCTCGCCCGCCGCCTGCCCGGACTCCCCGCCGCCCGCCAGAAGGGCTGGCTCTCGCTCCTCCTGCGCCGCCTCGCCCTGCCCGGATGGCTCGCCGCCGGCGCCGTCGCCGCCGTCCTCCTCGCGATCGGCCGCCTTCCCGGGATCGCCCCCGCCGACCTCCTCTGCCTCTGGGCCGACCTCGGCCTCACCCTCTGGCTCCTCTACCGCGTCTTCTACGCCCTCGGCTGCAACCGCATCGGCACCCTCCGCACCATCCAGCTCTTCCAGAACGACCTCTGGTTCGTCGCCGTCTTCGCCGCCGGCGCCTGGGCCGCCGCGTCCTTCTCCCACTCCCTCTGGATCTGGACCGCGTGGCTCGCCGTCCTCGCCCTGGCCGTCCTCGCCTTCGACCGCCACCCCGGCCCCGCCGAGCCGCCGCCCGGCGAAGGCGTCCGCGACGTCCTCGCCTTCGGCATCCCGCTCCTGCCGATGATGACTGGCGAAATCCTCTTCCGCCTCGCCGACCGCTACCTCCTGCTCGCCTTCCGCGACATGGCCGTCGTCGCCGAATACACCCTCGCGATGAACATCGCCATGATGGCCTACGTCACCGGCGCCAGCCTCCTCGACCTCGTCATCCCCCACCTCTACGCCGCCGCCAACCGCCGCAACGCCGGCGGCGGCGCCGCCGCCGCCCTGCCGCCCACCGACGGCATGCGCCGCCTCTTCAGCCTCATGGTCCGGCACATGACCGGACTCGGAGCCATCCTCGGCCTCGCCCTCCACGTCTTCCGCCACGACATCTTCGCGATTCTGGCCGCCCCCGACTTCCGCAACGCCGCCGACCTCATGCCCTGGATCGCCCCCATCCCGCTCGCCTTCCTCCTCTCGATGGTGGCCAGCCGCGCCCTTCTCGCGCAGGACCGCTCCCGCCTGGTCGGCGGCGCCACCCTGGCGGCGGCGCTACTGAACCTCGCCGTCGACTTCGCGATCGTGCCCCGCTGGGGCGCCCCCGGCGCCGCGGTGGCGACCTTCGCGAGCATGGCCGCCCTCGCCGTCTTCCTCCTGGCCGTCCTCCGCGCCCCCCGCTGGCTCGTCCTTGCCGACCTCCGCCCCGTCCGCCTCCTCGCCGGGATCCTCGCCTGCGCCGCCGCCTACCACCTGATCGACCGCCTCCTCTCCGACGCCTCCCCCTGGCTCCGCATCCCCCTCGCCGGCGTCCCCACCCTCCCCATCCTCTTCCTCTCCCGCATCTTCACCCCCTCCGACATGGCCCTCCTCAAGGCCCCGAAATCCTGACTCCACCCCGGTAGGGCGAGCTCTCCGGGCGAGCCGCCTCCCCCTTCCCTCCCCGTCCTCCGCCCTCCCCATCACCCCTGTTGGGGCGATCTCTCCGAGCGAGCCGCTTTCCCCTTCCCCAACCCGAACACCACCCCGTCCCACACCTCCGGCCCCAACTCCTCCGCCCGCGCCGTCGCCGCCACTCCCGCCTTCTCCAGCACCCCCGCCACGTCCTCCGCCTCCCCCCTCAGCGACCGCGCCAGCGTCTTCCGCCGCGCCGAAAACGCCAGCCGCAGGATCCGCCGGAACTCCCCGTCGTCCGCCCGCCCCCGCTCCCCCTCCGGACGCAAATCCAGCCGGCACACCGTCGACTGCACCTCCGGCGGCGGCCAGAAACACGTCCGCGCCACCTGCTTGACCACCGACACCGCGTATTTCCGCTGCAGGAGGATGCTCAGCAGCCCGTAATCCGCCGTCGACGGCGCCGCAGCCATCCGGTCCGCCACCTCCCGCTGCACCGTCACCACCATGCGCACCGGCGGATGCGGCAGCGCCGCCAAGTCCACCAGCAGCCGCGCCGCGATCGCGTACGGCAGGTTCGACACCAGCACCCGCCCCGGCCCCGGACACAGCGCCCGCCAGTCCGCCTCCAGCGCATCCCCTTCGTGCAGCGAGAAATGCTCCCTCCCCGCGTACCGCTCCCGCAGCCACCCCGCCAGCCGCTTGTCCTTCTCCACCGCCGTCAAACGCACCCCCTTCGCCAGCAACGCCTCCGTCAGCGCCCCCAGACCCGGCCCCACCTCCAGCACCTCGGTCCCCGCCTCCACCTCCGCCGCCCCCACCACGATGTCCAGGATGTTCCGGTCGATCAGGAAATTCTGCCCCAGCACCCGCGACGGATGGAACCCCGCCCCGCGCAGGAACGCCCGCACCTCCGAAGGATGCGCGGGGTCGGGAAACGGAAGGCTGGTTTTTGGAGTGTCCATGCGGCGGCTTTTCTGCTATCGGTACTCCCCGGAAGGTAAGACTTGCCATGAGAGATGCCGAGAAAAAAATCATGACCCGCTCCGCCCTCGCGGAAGAATGCAACCGCCTGCGCGCCGCCGGACGCCGTATCGTCTTCACAAACGGCTGCTTCGACCTCGTCCACGCCGGACACGCCTCCACCCTCCAGTTCGCGCGCTCGCAGGGCGACGTCCTGGTCGTCGCCCTCAACACCGACGCCAGCGTCCGACGCCTCAAGGGCCCCGAGCGCCCGATGGTCGACGAACGGAACCGCGCCCGCATGATCGCCGCCCTCGAGTGCGTCGACTACGTCACCTGGTTCGACGAAGACGAACCCAAGGCCCTCGTCTCCGAACTCCTCCCCGACGTCCTCGTCAAGGCCTCCGACTGGGCCGGCTACGTCAGCGGCCGCGACATCGTCGAAGCCCGCGGCGGCCAGGTCCTCCTCGCCCCCATGGTCCCCGGCCTCTCCACCACCATCCTCATCGCCAAGATCCGCGCCCAGTCCCCCGCCCCCTGACCCCACCCCTCTCCCCTTCTCGATTCTGTTTTCCACCCATCATTTTCTTTCAGGAAAAACATTGACACATTTTCCCCCATCCCCCACACTCCCCTCCCATGAAACACACCCTCCGCACCATCCTCTCCGAAACCGCCGCCTTTGCCCGCGACCTCTGTTCCGGCCTTCTCGCCCCGAACAACATCGTCCCCGACCATCCCGCCGCCAAAGTCACCGGCGGCCTCTTCGCCGCCGCCTTCGCCCCGCTGGCGATCGGCGCGTTCGCCGTGACCGAAACCGGCCTCGCGATCCTCGCCGAAGTCCGCCGCCGCCACCGTCTCCGCGCCCCGCACCCGGAGAGTCCCTCCCTGCGCGGCACGCCGACCGACGCCGAACTCGCAAACGACTGCGCGGAAAAGCCCCGCACCCTCCTCGTACGCCTGCGCCTGGGATCGCGCCTGGCGGACCTCACGCCCACGCTGGACGCGGGCACGGACTACTCCACCTCCCCCACGGGGGCCCGCCGCATCGCCTCGCGCGGACCGGGCCTGAAGGGCTGGCTGGCGGACCACCGCATCGCGACGAACTACAGCACCCTCTCGAAGTACCGCCTTCTCGCCATCCGCCTCCGCGCCCTCCTCCGGCTGGACGAACGCCTTCCGCTGGAGTGGCTTCTTCCGGGCGCAACCCCCGACCGCCCCCTTCCCGCCGACCTCCGCGCGCCCTGCGCCGCCGCCCGACGCCGCCTGCAGGCCCTCCTCCGCACCCACCGCAACTTCAGCCGCCTGCGCAAGCACGTCGACGCGGCCCTCGGCATCCCGCCCATGCTGCGTGCCCGGCGCGAAAACCCCGGTCGATCCCGGAAGGCCCGCGCCGCCCTCCCGGCCATCCCCGATGCGGCCCTCGAGGAAGCGACCCGCCGCGAAATCCTCCGTTTCCTGCGAAGCACCGGCCTTTCACCGGACTCCGAACGCCTGCGCCGCCGCGCCATCGATTGGTTCCTCGCGCACGCTCCCCCTCCGACCGCCCCCGAAAACCGCGCTGGACTTCATGAAATCCGCGGCATAGAATCCATGCGATGAAAACGAAATCCCACCGTGCCCGCCCCCATGCCGTCCCCTCCCCCGCACCCGACGCGACGCCGTCCCCGCGCCCCCTGCGGATTCTCTTCGTCTCCTCCGAGTGCGCGCCCTACGCCAAGTGCGGCGGCCTCGGCGACGTCGTGGCGAGCCTTCCCAAGGCCCTGCGCGCGGCGGGCGCCGACGTCCGCACCGTCCTGCCGCTCTACGCCTCCATCGACCGCGCCCGCCACGCCCTCGAACCCGCGGGCGGCCTCCAGGTTCCCTGCGGCAACGGCGAGATCAACGGCTGCGGCATCTGGCGTACGGTAGCGGCGGGCGGCATCCCGACCGCGTTCGTCGAGCACGACCGCTACTTCGCCCGCGACGGCGTCTACGCCGACCGCAACGGCGACTACGGCGACCAGGCCTTCCGCTTCGGCCTCCTCTGCATGGCCGCCGCCGAACTCTGCCGCGTGCGCGGATGGATTCCCGACGTCGTGCACGTCCACGACTGGCCCACCGCCATGATGCCCGCCATGCTCGACGCCTGGCGCAAGACCGGCACCTCCCGCGGCTTCGAGCGCACGGGCAGCGTCCTGACCGTCCACAACCAGGCCTACCAGGGCTACACCCATCCCTCCGTCCTCCCCTACATCGGCCTCTCCGCCCCCGAATACTACACGCCCGACACCTTCGAATCCTGCGGCGCCCTCAACCTCCTCAAGGGCGGATGGGTCTACGCCGACGCCGTCACCACCGTCTCCCCCACCTACGCCGCCGAAATCCGCTCCGAGCCGGCGGGCGCCGGACTCTCCGACTTCGTGCGCCGCCGCGGGGACACTTTCCAGGGCATCCTCAACGGCGCCGACTACGACATCTGGGATCCCGAGCGCGACCCACGCATCGCGGCCTCCTACGGCCACAATTCGCTCATCGGCAAAATCCTCTGCAAACGCGACCTCCAGCACCGTCTCGGCCTCGCCCTCGACGACGCCGTACCCGTCCTCGGCATGGTCACGCGCCTCGCCGACCAGAAAGGCCTCGGCCTTCTGCGCGACGTCCTCCCCTGGGTCCTCGGCGAGATGCACGTCCAGCTGGCGGTCCTCGGCTCCGGCGACCCCGCCGCGGAGGAGATGCTCCGCGACCTCCAGCACCGCTACCCCGGACGCGTCGCCGCGGTCATCGGCTACTCCGAAGACCTCTCCCACCGCATCTACGCCGGGAGCGACTTCTTCCTGATGCCGTCGCTCTTCGAGCCGTGCGGCCTCGCGCAGATGTACGCCCTCCGCTATGCCTCGCTGCCGGTCGTCCACGCCGTGGGCGGCCTCGAGGACACCGTCGAGCAGTACAACGAAGGCAGCGGCGACGGCACCGGCTTCAAGTTCTACGCCGCGACCGCGCAGGCCTTCCACGACACCGTGGCCTGGGCCGTCTCCACCTGGTACGACCGCCCCACCCACATGACCAGGATGCGCGAGCGTGCGATGACCGTCCGATTCGACTGGGCCGCCTCCGCCGCCCGCTACCTCGACCTCTACCGCCGCGTCGTCTCCTGGCGCCCGTGAGCGCCCCGGTCCCCTCTCCCTCCTTCCGCCCCGCCGGCATCGTCCTCGCCGCCGGCGCCTCCCGCCGCATGGGCACGCCAAAGGCCCTTCTCCCGACCCCCAGCGGCCTTCCCCTCGCCGCCCACCAGGCCGCCCGCCTCCGCGCCGCCGGATGCGCCCCCGCCGCCGTCGTCATCGGCTCCGCCGCCGACGCCGTCCGCGCCGCCCTCCCCCCCACCATCCCCGCCATCGAAAACCCCCGCTGGGCCGAAGGCCGCGCCACCTCCCTGCAGGCCGCCGCCGCCGCCTGCCCCGACGCCGCCGGCTGGCTCTTCCTGCCCGTCGACGCCATCGGCATCCGCCTCGAAACCCTCCAAACCCTCCTCGCCACCGCCCGCTGGAACCCCGGCGTCCCCTGGCGTCCCCTCCACCGCGGACAGAAAGGCAACCTCCTCTGGATTCCCCGCCTCCTCGCCCCCGCCCTCGCCGCCCTCCCCCCCGACGCCCGCATCGACGACTGGGTCGCCCCCCTCGCCTCCTCCCTCGACCTCGACGATCCCGCCCTCCTCCGCAACGCCAACACCCCCGCCGACTACGCCGCGCTCCCCCCCGACGCCTTCGCGGCCCCTTGATTTCCCTCCTGTCCGCCCGCCGCGGCCCCGTTTCCAACCCCACATTTTCTTTCAGGAAAAACATTGACGTTTTCGCCTATTCCCCCCCTTCCCCGCGCCATGAAAATGCCCCCCCGCCGGCGAATTGGATTGCCAACCCCGCCTTCGCGCGCCATCCTTTCCCCCATGCCCGAAACCGCCCCCCAAGCTGCCACCTACACCCAAGGCCCCATCGGCCGCACGATGATCCGCACCGGCTTCGCGATGCTGGCCGGCTCGCTCGCCATCCACGGCTACCACCTGGCCGACGCCTGGTTCATCGGCCGCCTCCCCGGCGCCGAACCGCTCGCCGCGATGGGCTACACCCAGCCGCTCGTCATGCTCGTCGGCTGCCTCCTGCGCGGCTTCACGGGCGGCCTGATGATCACGACCGCCCACGCCATCGGCGCCGGCGACGCCCCCCGCGCCCGCCGGCTCGTCGCCGCGGGCATCGTCCTCAACGTCATCCTCGGCATCGCGCTCATGTTTCTCGGCATCCGCGCCGGCCGCCCCGTGCTGCACCTGTTCGGGGCCACTGGCGAAGCCTTGTCACTGGCCCTCGGCTACATGGACATCTGGTACGCCGGCATCCTCACCGCCGCCCTCTCCATGATGGGCAACGACCTGCTGATCACGGTCGGCGACGCCCGCATGGCCAGTGCCGCGATGATCCTCGGCATGGCGCTGAACATCCCCCTCGACGCCCTGCTCATCTTCGGCGCGGCGATTCCCGGCACCCCCTGGACCGTCCCCGCGATGGGCATCCGCGGCGCCGCTCTCGCCACCGTCCTCGCGCAGGGTGTCGGGATGGTGTTCGTCCTATGGCTCCTCCACCGCCGCCACCGGATGCTGGCCTTCCGCGGCCTGACCCTGCGCCCCCTCCTCTCCGCCTGGCGCACGATCTCCCGCTACGCGATCCCGTCCATCCTCGGCATGATGCTGATGCCGGCCGGGCAGGCGGTCCTCACGCGCGTGACGGCGGCGTTCGGCGACATCGCGGTCGCGGCCACCGCCGCCATCGGGCGGCTTGAGGGCATCGCGTTCGTCTTCCCGATGGCGCTGGGCATCTCGCTCTCCCCGATGGTGAGCCAGAACTACGGCGCCCGCCGCTACGACCGCATCCACCAGTGCCGCCGTTTCGCGATGCGCTTCGCCCTGCTGTTCCTCGGGACCATGTCCGTCCTCTACGCCTTCGCGGCCCCCGTCCTCGCGCGCGCCTTTTCGAGTGACCCCGAAGTCGAGCGGCTGATGGTCCTCGGCCTGCGCATCATCCCGTGGGGATTCGCGTTCATCGAGATCCACCGCTACACCGGGATGTTCTTCACCGGCTGCGCGAAACCCGCGGCCGCCGCCTGGTTCAACGCCTTCCGCATCGTGGGGCTGCTGATTCCCTTCTCGCTGCTCGCGATGGCGTTCCGGTGGTTGCCCGGACTCTTCCTGGCCCGCGTGGCGGCCGATCTCCTCGCCGGCGCCACCGGCTGGTACCTCACCCACCGCCTGACCCGCTCCCTCGCGTGACGCCGCCCGGGGCGGCGGCATCCGCGGGACGGGGAGGGGCGATCAACCGAAGCGTTCCAGCGTCTTCCGGATCCGCGACAGAACACGGTCCCGGCCCATGACTTCGAGCATCTCGAAGAGGCCGGGGCCGACGCCGGTGCCGGAGACGGCGACGCGCAGCGGGTGGACGAGATCGCCCATGCCGCGGCCGGTCTTTTCCGCGAAGGCGTGGAGGGCGGCGTCGGAGGCGGCCGCCGTGAAGTCCGGGAGAGCTTCCAGCAGCGCGAGCTCTTCGCGGAGGATGTCCAGGGCGCCCTCCTTCTGGAGGCGCTTGCGGACGGACTTCTCGTCGTAGGGGTAGTCTTCGGTGAAGAAGAACGCGGCGTTGTCGCCGAGGTCGGTGAAGAGCCGGATTCGCTCGCCCATGCAGTCGATGACGGCGCGGAAGTAGGCGGGATCGATGGCGTCGTTCCAGAGGCCCTGGCGTTGCATGGCTTCGCGGCAGCCGGCGGCGCGGTCTTCGGGGGAGAGCGCCTTGAGGTGCTGGCCGTTCATCCAGAGGAGCTTGGTCATGTCGAGCTGGCTGGGGGCGGAGCGGACGCGGTCGAGCGTGAAGGCGGCGACGAGCTCGTCGCGCGTCATGACTTCGCGGTCGTCGCCGGGGGACCATCCGAGGAGGGCGAGGGAGTTGAAGAGGGCGGACGGGAGGAAGCCCTTTTCGCGGAACTCGCCGACGTAGGCGTCGCCGTCGCGCTTGGAGTAGGGCTTGCCCTGGGCGTTGACGATCATGGGCAGGTGGGCGAACTTCGGGACCGGCGCGCCGATCGCCTCGTACATCGCGATGTGCTTGAACGTGTTCTCCACGTGGTCGTCGCCGCGGATGACGTGCGTGACGCCCATCGTGATGTCGTCGACGACGTTGCCGAGGTGGAAGACGGGCGAGCCGTCGGAGCGGACGATGACGAAATCCTTGAGGTCCTCGGCCTTCTTGGTGAGGTCGCCCTTGACTTCGTCGTGGTAGGTGATGTCCTTCCCCGGCATCCTGAAGACGATGCACTCGCCCTTGCCGGTGCCGCCCTTGTCCTGCTTGTAGGCGTGGCCGGTGGAGAGGAGGCGCTCGGCGATTTCGAGGTGCTTCTCGCGCTGCGTGCTCTGGTAGAGGACCTCGCCGTCGTGGTCGAGCCCGAGCCAGTCCATGGAGTCGAGGACGGTCCGGACGGCCTGCGGCGTGGAGCGTTCGAGGTCGGTGTCCTCGATGCGCAGGAGGAACTCGCCGCCCTCGTGGCGGGCGAAGAGCCAGTTGTAGATGGCGGCGCGGATGTTGCCGATGTGGACGTTGCCGGTCGGGCTCGGCGCGAAACGGGTGCGGATGGGGGTGCTCATGACGTTGGTTCCTTTCTCGATGGACCGCGCAGGGTAGCGCGTTTTCCCCCGCGCCGCAAGCACCGTGCGTCCGCCGGTGCGGAGGAGCGGAGGGCGCTCCCCCGCCCGCGGCGAAGAATGGGATTGCACCAGCCCGGGATTGGTCTAGGCTGTGGGACATGAATGCGGAAGAACTCAAACGCGACCTGAAGGACCTGGCAACCTGGACGGAGGCGGCGCTCGACCGGCTCGTGCCGCCCGCCGCGGCGCGCCCGGCGCCCCTCCACGCCGCGATGCGCCACAGCCTGTTCGCGGGCGGCAAGCGGATCCGTCCCGCCCTCTGCGCGATGTGGGCCGGGGCGTGCGGCGCGGACCGCACCGCCGCCGAGCACCCCGCGGCGGCCATCGAGTGCCTCCACACCTACACCCTCATCCACGACGATCTCCCCTGCATGGACGACGACGACCTGCGCCGCGGCGTCCCCACCTGCCACAAGGTCTACGGCGAAGCCGTCGCCCTTCTCGCCGGCGATGCGCTCCAGGCGCTCGCGTTCCGGCTCCTGTCCGCGATGCCCGCGCCGCCGGAGGTCGCCCTCGCCTGCGTGGCGGAGCTGGCGGCGGCCGCCGGACCGGGGGCGGTGGTCGGCGGCCAGGTCGAGGACATGCTTTCCGGAGGCCTCCCGCCGGACGCGGAGCGCCTGCTCTACATCCAGCGCCACAAGACGGGGGACCTCATCGCCTGCGCCTGCCGGATGGGGGTGCTCGCGGCCCGCGGCGGCGCGGCGGCGCTGGCCGCGGCGACGGCCTACGCCGGTGCGCTGGGCGAGGCGTTCCAGATCGCGGACGACCTGCTCGACGCCACGTCCGACGCGGCCGCGCTCGGCAAGACCGCCGGCAAGGATGCCGCGCAAGGCAAGCTGACCGCGGTCTCGGTCTACGGCCCCGGCGGCGCGCGGGAACGCCTCGCGGCGCGCACGGCGGACGCCATCGCGGCGCTCGGCCCGCTGCCGGACGGCGCGGCGCGCGGCCGTCTCGCGGCCCTGGCCCGCTACGTGGCGGAGCGGCGGTCGTGAGTGCGGGCGCCCCGAACCGGTCTTCCCGCTGGCGCGACGCCGCGCGCTGGGCGCACCGCCTCGCGAAGCGCTGGGTCTACCGCGCGCGCAACGGCGAATACGTCTTCCTGCTGGGCGTCGCCGCCGTGGTCGGGGTGCTCGGCGGCGCGAGCGCCATCGCGTTCGACCTGGCGATCCGCGCGGTCGCGCGCACCATGTGGGGCATGGACTCCCCCACCCTCGGCGTCCTCCTCGCGATGCCGCCCTGGAAACTCCTCCTCATCCCCGCCGCCGGCGGACTGGCCGTCGGCGCCATCACCACCTTCCTCGTCTCGGAGGCCAAGGGCCACGGCGTGCCGGAAGTCATCAAGGCGGTCGCGGTCAACGGCGGACGCATCCGCGGGCGCGTCGCGGTCGCCAAGACGGTCGCCTCGGCGCTGACCATCGGCACCGGCGGCAGCGCCGGTCAGGAAGGGCCGATCATCCAGATCGGCGCCGCCATCGGCTCCCGCCTGGGCCAGGCCATCGGCATGAGCCGCCGCTGCCTGCGTACCCTCGTGGGATGCGGCGCGGCCGCCGGCATCGCAGCCACCTTCAACGCCCCCATCGCGGGCGCCCTGTTCGCGGGCGAGGTGGTCCTCGGCGAATTCGGGCTCGCGCAGTTCAGCCCCATCGTGATTTCGTCGGTGCTGGCGACCGTGACGATGCGCGCCTGGCGCGGCTCCGCGCCGGTGTTCGCCCCGCCGGAGTGCGGGTTCGCGGGCGCGCGGGAACTGGTCGCCTACGCGCTGCTGGGCGTGGCCTGCGGCGCGGTTTCCCTCCTCTACATCTACCTCAACGACCGCGTGCAGCGCCTCTTCGAGCGCACCCGCCTGCCCGGCCTCGTGCGCCCCGCCGCGGGCGGCCTGCTGGTCGGCGCGATGGCCCTCGCCCTGCCGCGCATCCTCGGCAACGGGCACGCGCTCGCCAACGAAGCCTTCACCTGGTCGCTCGGCGACGGCACGGGCATCGCGCCCTTCGTCCTCCTCGGCGTGCTGCTGCTCGCGAAGATGGTCGCCACCACCACCACCCTCGGCAGCGGCGGCAGCGGCGGCGTCTTCTCCCCGGCCCTCACGATGGGCGCGCTCCTCGGTGCCGGCATCGGCCTGCTCGCGGAGCCGTGGCTCGGCGCCCGCTACGGCGGGACCGCCGCCTACGCCCTCGCCGGCATGGGCGGCCTCGTCGCCGGCTCCATGCTCGCGCCGATCACCGCCATCCTGATGGTCTTCGAGATCACCAACAACTACGCCATCATCCTCCCCGTCATGCTCACCGCGATCCTCTCGACGGGCCTCGTCATGAAGCTCGCCCGCAACCGCTCCATCTACACCCTCAAGCTCTTCCGCGACGGCCTCCCCCTGCTGCACGGCAGCACCCCCGACCTGCTCCGCAACCGGCGCGTGCGCGACCACATGGTCCCCGCCCTCGAAACCATCCGCCCCGACGCCCCCGCCTCCGGCCTCATGGACCGGATGCTCGCCTCGCCGGCCGACCAGTTCTACGTCGTCAACGCCGCCGACACCCTCGTCGGCGCCATCCCCCTCGCCGACGCCCGCCGCATCCTGCTGAGCACGCCCGCCATGCTGCGCGTGCTGCTGGCCGAGGACGTCATGCGCCGCGAAATCCCGACCGTCTGCCCCGACGACACCCTCTCCTCCTCCATCGCCAAGTTCTCCACGTGCGGCCTCGACGAACTGCCCGTCATCCGCTCCGAGACCGACCGGCGGCTCGTCGGCGCCCTCTCCCGCAACACCGTCCTCGACGCCTACCAGGACGAAATCCTCAAGGCCGACGCCACCTCCGCCCTCACCGGTTCCCTCGCCGCCCTTTCGGAGAGCACCGTCGAGATCGCGCCCGGCGTCGCCCTGGCCGAATGGAACCCGCCGCCCGCCTACGACGGCAAGACGCTCGGCGATGCCGCCCTCCCGCGAACCCTGGGCCTGCACGTCCTGCTGATCAAGCGCCTGAACCCGGGCGGCGGCATGGAAACGATCCTCCCCACCGCCGACACCGTCATCACCCCCGACGACTCCCTCATCCTCATCGGCCCCACCCATTCCATCCCCGTCCTCCGCTGACGCCCCGTCCGCCCCGACCCCGGCGGACAAAAAAATGGTGGCGAGAATCGGGGTCGAACCGATGACACACGGATTTTCAGTCCGTTGCTCTACCAACTGAGCTATCTCGCCACTTGCAATTTCCCGGTGTTATAGGGCACAATCCCCGCCATGTCAACAACCGAAAACGAAAAAACCGCCTGCCCCTTCTGTTCGCTGCCCCCGGACCGCGTCATCGCGCGCGACGGCCCCTGCATCGCCTTCCGCGACGGATTTCCCGTCAGTCCCGGGCACACCCTCCTCATCCCCCTCCGCCACGTCGCGTCCTTCCGCGACCTCGCGCCGGACGAGTGGGCCGCCCTGCACCGGCTCGCGAAACGCCTCGCCGCCGACCTGCTCGCGGCCGACCCGTCCGTCCGCGGATTCAACTTCGGCCTCAACGACGGCGCCTGCGCCGGCCAGAGCGTCTTCCACTGCCACGCCCATCTCATCCCCCGCCGCGACGGCGACCACCCCCACCCCCGCGGCGGCGTCCGCGCCGTCATCCCCGGCAAGGCCGACTACCGCCCCTGACCCGCCCCCGCCCCCATCCCGCGCCCCCGCTCCCCAACACTTTTGGAATTACGGAAAATACGGACATTCCCCCCCTTTTTCCTCCACCCTCCCTCCCATGAAAAAATCCCCCTCTTCCCCCCCGGTTTTTGGGTGGCGCGGGATGCCCCGAAACGGTATCGTCCGGGAAACGTCGCCCCGCCGGTAACCTTTCCCCGCCGCGCGGCGACTTCCGGAGGTTGAATGAAAAAGTTTTCCAAGACGGTACTGGTCCTGCTGCTGCTCGGCGCGGCGGGGTTTGGCGCGTGGTGGTGGTACGCGGGGCGCGGCGGGGCGGCGCTCGGCGGCGGCAAGGTCCAGTACAAGACGGCCGCGGCCGCCGCCGGCGAGATCGCCCAGACCGTCACGGCCAACGGCTCGCTCGGGGCGGTGCGGACGGTGGACGTCGGCTCCGAGGTGTCGGGCAAGATCGTGGAGCTTTTCGCCGACTACAACTCGGCGGTGACCAACGGCCAGCTGCTCGCGCGCCTGGACGACTCCTCCTACCTCCGCACCCGCGAGCAGTGCGAAGCGGAGCTGGAGAGCGCCCGCGCCGACCTCAAGCTGGCGGAGGCGAACTTCCGCCGCGCGGGCGAGCTGCGCGCCGCGGACCTCCTTTCTGACGCCGACTACGACCAGACGGAGGCGGCCCTCGCGAAGGCCCGCGCCTCGCTCCGCCAGCGCTCGGCGAGCCTGGACAAGGCGAACGTGGACATCGCCAAGACGCTCGTCTACTCCCCGATGGACGGCATGGTCCTCTCGCGCTCGGTGGACGTGGGCCAGACGGTGGCGGCGAGCATGACGACGCCGGTCCTCTTCACGCTCGCGAAGGACCTGCGCGACATGCGCATCGAGGCGGAGATATCGGAAGCGGACGTCGGCGGCGTGGCGGAGGGGCAGGAAGTGGTCTTCACGGTGGACGCCTATCCCGACAGCGAATTCACGGGCACGGTCAGCCAGGTCCGCTACGAGCCGGTGACCTCGCAGAACGTGGTCAACTACATCGCGATCGTGGACGTCGTGAACGCCGACCTCAAGCTGCGCCCCGGGATGACGGCGAACGCGAGCGTCGTGACGGCCAAGCGCACCGGCGCCCTGCGCGTGCCCAACGCGGCCCTGCGCTTCCGCCCCGCCGAAGGCGAACCCGTGGCCGACGCCGCGCCCCCCGCGCCCCCCGCCCCCGGCGCCTCCCCCTCCGCCCCGCCCGCGCCCCCCGCCGGCGCCACCCCCAAGACCGTGTACGTCCTCGACCCCGCCACCGGCGCCCTGCGCCGTACCCCGATCCTGGCGGGCATCACCGACGGCACCTGGACCGAAGTCCTCGCGGGCCTCTCCGAAGGCGACCCCGTCGTCACCGGCCGCGCCGACGCCGCCTCCGCGGCCGCCACCGCGCCGCGTTCCGGCGGCGGATCCCCCTTCATGCCCGGCCCCCCGCCGCGACGCTGAGGATCCGCCCCATGCCCCCCGCCCCCGCCCAGCCCGCCCAGCCCGCCCCGTCCGCGCCCCCCGCGCCCCCCTCCCCCGCCCCCTCCGACTGCGTCATCCGCCTGGTGGACCTCGACAAAGTCTACCAATCCGGCGCCGAGAACTCCGTCCACGCCTGCCGGACCATATCCCTGGAAATCGCGCGCGGCGACTTCGTGGCGATCATGGGCCCGAGCGGCTCCGGCAAATCCACGCTGATGAACATGCTCGGCTGCCTCGACCGCCCGACCGGCGGCGAATACTGGCTCGAAGGCGAGCAAGTGGCGGCCTTCGACCGCGACCGCCTCGCCCGCGTACGCAACCAGCGCCTCGGGTTCGTCTTCCAGGGCTTCAACCTCCTCTCCCGCACCTCCGCCCTCGAGAACGTCGAACTCCCGATGCTCTACTCCCCCCACTGCCCCTCCCGCCGCGCCCTGCGCCGCCGCGCCCTCGCGTGCCTCCAGCGCGTCGGCCTCGGCAAGCGCGCCCTGCACC
Source organism: Kiritimatiellia bacterium (assembly GCA_017527155.1). Lineage (GTDB taxonomy): Bacteria > Verrucomicrobiota > Kiritimatiellia > CAIQIC01 > Lenti-01 > CACXEY01. The sequence goes on along the minus strand of JAFXQI010000044.1, from coordinate 30,878 downwards.
ACCCCAGCCAACTGAGCGGCGGCCAGCAGCAGCGCGTCGCCATCGCGCGCGCCCTGGTGAACGAGCCCTCCTTCCTGCTGGCCGACGAACCCACGGGCAACCTCGACACCCGCACCTCGCTGGAAATCATGGAAATCTTCCAGGACCTCAACGACAAAGGCATGACCATCCTGATGGTGACGCACGAACCGGACATCGCCCAGTACTGCCGCCGCCAGATCGTCCTCCGCGACGGCCGCATCGTCCGCGACGAACGCGTAAGCACCCCCCTGCGCGCCACCGAAGAACTCAAACGCCTCCCCCGCGAACTCGACTTCCTCGCCGACGAAGCCCCCTCCGCATGACTGCCCCCCCGACATTCAACGCAAAGAACGCAAAGGGATTTCACGCAAAGAACGCAAAGCCGCCCCGCAGGTGCGTTCCCTTGAACTCCACTGGAAACGGAACGGGAAACCCATGAACCAAAGGAAGACCATGAACCCCCATCGCTTCTCCATCCTCGTCCCTCTCGCACTTATCCTGCCCGTGACCATTGCCGTCTCCGTTGGCATCACCCAACTCTACGACCAGAGCTACTACGCGGCTTCCATGCGGACCATGCTCGACGAAATCGCGGACGCCCTTTCGGAAGGCGAGCCCGCTTTCGGGGAACGCTTCGAAACCTTCCGAAAGTCGCAGCGTTTGACATACGAATCCCGGGACAACCTTCTCGAAAACGTGCGCCGCTTCCGGGACGAGGGCAAAGCAATCCGGGCAACCCGAAGCGCCACGCAACCAACAAGCCAAGAGCGGATGATTCTCAACGTGTCGCTCTCCATGCACTCGGTAAACCATTTCAACCGGCTCGCCCTGGCGCATCCCTTTTTCGACCGACCGGTCACGGCCCAATCCGCCGGCGCCCCGATGGCGGACTTGAATTGGACGCTCTGCCAGCAGATTGGCATATCGATCCACGCAATCGACGGGGCGGGAGACAAACCCATCACGGTGGACGCCACGGACCGACCGCTCAGAGACATCCTCCTCGAACTCGGCGACGCCTGCGGCTTCCTCTACGAGGCGGCCTTGTCGCCGGAGGGCGAAGTGTACATGCTCTTCCTGCACAACGTCGAGCCGCTCCTGCGCGGCCCCGATTCCGGCATGGAAACCCCGCTCCCCGAAGGCACCCCATGAAGCACCGTTTCCCGTCCACCCTCCTTGCACTGGCCCTTGTCCTCTCCGCCCTTGCCGCAACGTGTGCATGCTCGCGCAATTCCGGGGAGTCCCGGACCCCGTTCCGGCCGGACAATTACGGGATTCCCCTGCACGGAGGCTATCGCTTCTACTGCGGCGACGGCGAATTGTCTTCCCTGGTGTCCCCCGATGGCCATGAAATCGTGCCGCCCGGCGCCGTGCTGTCGGTCGTCAGGGCCGGATACTGCATCGGCCGCCATGACGGGGGAGCCTTTTACCACCGGGACGGGCAACGCATCGATTTGGACCGGGTTTTCTTCGTGGTCCACCCCGACGGGAAACTGGAATTCGCCGAACCCCATCCCGACGCCCCCGGATTCCCCGGCCCGAGAATCGTGGAAAAAATCACTTTCCGTCCGCACCCCGAAGGTACCCCATGAACAAGCCCCCACGCCCTCCAGCCTCCCCCCCGTGCGCAGCGGCGCGGCAGGATGCCGCACCTCCCAGGTGCCGTCCCCATCCCTCCCGCTTTCCCGTCCGCTTCCCTGGGGGGTGCGGCTTCCAGCCGCGCCCGTTCCCTTTCACGTCCGCGCCCGCAGGACGCACCGCAACTTGTCACTTGTCACTTTTCACTTTTCTCTCACGAAACGAGGCTTTCCCCATGAAATTCACCGCCACCTGGACCATGGCCCTGCGCGCCAAACATGTGGCGGCTACCCGGATTATTACAAACAGCCGCCCGGTTTTTACTTGCAAGGAGGAAGGATGAAGATGCCCCTTGTTTGCCGCTTCCCGGCCGCCCCGCAGGCGCGTCCCCTTGAATTCCACCGGCAACGGAACGGGAAACCCATGAACCAAAGGAACACCATGAAAAAACACCCCAGAACAGTCCTCTTGCCGTTCTTGTTGGCCATGATTGCATTCTGTGGTCGCTCCTCTCTGTGCATGTCCACCGGTCCTCTGCCGGAAAAAGACTCGCCGGTGGACTACCACGCCAGCAAATCATTCGCCCCTCTCTATCAATGGGCATGGGAGCATCACCGGGACCTCCACTGCGGGGAAGGTCGGGTCGTCATCGGAAAACTGCGGGTGGAAGGCGCGGGAGACTCCTTGGATGGCGTGGCCACCAAGGCAGTTTTCGCCGAACACGGTATTTTCGTCGCGCCGTTGTACGCGGGCCGCACCTTGCGCTTCGTGAAACACGGCTTCGAACCGCTGGACGTTACCCTGCCGCCAATGGATGACGGCACATTCGACAGCGTCTTGGACTTGGGAGAACGAACCTTGCGCCGCTTGCCCGAGGAAAACACCGTTGACGCATCTCTTGACCTCGTCCTCCCCGAAGGAATCCCCTCCGCGCGGGTGGAACTCTGGACGGGGAAACTGCCTTCCACCTGGCACGACGACGGCTACGACGGCGATGCTCCCATAGAGGCTTTGGCCATCAAGATGGAAAGCGAAGGTGGAAGAATCGAACTGCACGGTCTCACCCCCATGCCCTACGAATGGAGGATTTCCGCTCCCGGATGCATGGCCGTCCGGCAACCTTTCGACGCATCCCGGCGGGAAACCTTGGACCCCATCAGTCTCATCCGGACGAAAACGGCCACGTTCCGCCTTGCCCGATTCGACCAATCGGGCGACTGGCAGGAAAAGCAGGTATGCTTGGACGGGAACGCCCGGCTGGTCGTCAAGGACGAACCCGACCAATTCGGACAGTTCGACGACCTGCGCCTGACCTACCGGGACGAAAACCATCTCGAAGCCTTCTTCGTCTATTGGCCGAACACCTTCGACGACCTCGGGGAGAACGGGCAAAACGCATTCCTCGCGGGAACCGGCGGACATGTCCAACCGGCTCCGCGGGGAAACCATGACGCGTCCATCTTGGAAACAGGCCATTTGTATCGCTTCCGTTGCCCCCAGCGGAATCTGGATTTGCTTGTCTCCTTCACTGGAATGGAATGAGGAGTCCTTCCACCACCCCTCCCCCGAATCAGAAGAATGACCCATTCACCCCAAAAACAAAACGCCAGCAATCGACTGCATTCGAGAGCCATCGACTCCCGCCCCCTTCCTTTGCGTTCTTTGCGTCAACCCCTTTGCGTTCTTTGCGTTTTCCCCTTGCGCCGACCTTGCGCTTCCCCCGCCCCGAAAATTTTTTCCAATCATTGGAAAACCGCCGAAAAATTTTTCCAATCATTGGAAAAATCCGCCCGTTTTTCCAACCATTGGAAAAAAGTTTTCCAATCATTGGAAAAATCCGCCGAAATTTTCCAACCATTGGAAACTTTTTTTCCAATCATTGGAAAACTTTTCCCGCGCCCGCAGGGCGCGCACCGCATCTTTTCACTTTCCACTTTTCACTTTTCACTCCTGAAATGAGGCCCTCCCCATGAAATTCACCGCCACCTGGACCATGGCCCTGCGCGCCCTGCGCCGCAACCCGCTGCGCACGGGGCTGACGATGCTCGGCATCATCATCGGCGTCGGCGCCGTCATCGCCATGGTCGCCATCGGCGTCGGCGCCAAGGCGCAGGTCGCCAACTCCATCGCCCAGATGGGCCAGAACATGCTCATGGTCTTCTCCGGCGCCGCCCGTTCCGGACGCGTCCACATGGGCTGGGGGTCCGCCCCGACCCTGACCAAGAAAGACTACGCCGCCATCCGCTCCGAAATCACCGGCATCACCGGCGCCACCCCCGAACTGCGCGGCACCGCCCAGGCCACCGCCGGCGCCGACAACGTCTCCACCACCGTGTACGGCGTCAGCGAAGACTACGTCGCCATCCGCGCCTGGACCGTCGCCGAAGGGACCCCCTTCACGGCCACCGACGTCGCGCGCGCGGCCAAGGTGGCCATCCTGGGCAACACCGTCGCGTCCAACCTCTTCGGCTCCGCGGCGGGGGCGGTCGGGCAGATCGTCCGCATCAAGAACGCCCCCTACGAAGTCGTCGCCGTCCTCCGCCCCAAGGGCGCCAACATGATGGGCGACGACCAGGACGACATGATCCTCGTCCCGTGGACCTCCGCGATGGTGCGGCTGACCGGCGGGACCTCCTTCCGGTCCATCACCGTGCAGGCCGAGAGCGCCGACCGCGCGCAGGACGTCATCGCGCAGCTCACGGCCCTCCTGCGAGAGCGCCACCGCATCCGGGAGGGCAAGGAGGACGACTTCACCATCCGCAACCAGCAGGACATGGTCGAAATGGCCACCTCCACCGCCTCCACCATGACCGTCCTGCTCGGCGCCATCGCGGGCGTGTCGCTGCTGGTGGGGGGGATCGGCATCATGAACATCATGCTCGTGAGCGTCACCGAACGCACCCGCGAGATTGGCCTGCGCATGGCGGTGGGGGCGCGCGGGAGCGACATCCTGCTGCAATTCCTGGTCGAGGCCGTCGTGCTGGGGATCGGCGGCGGCGTCATCGGCATCGCGGCCGGATGCGCCGCCGCCAAGATCGTATCCATCAAATTCGGCTGGGCGACCCTCGTATCCGCCAAATCCATCGCCCTCTCCTTCCTCTTCAGCGCCGCCATCGGCATCTTCTTCGGCTGGTACCCCGCCCGAAAGGCCGCCTCCCTCGACCCCATCGAAGCCCTCCGTTATGAATAAAATGAAAAATCCTCATACCGCCTCCTCCCCCCTCCGCCCCCTCCTCCGCCCCCTCCTGGGGGGTGCGACATCCTGTCGCGCCTTTCTCCTCTGCACCTGCCTCGCCCTCCCCGCGCTCGCCGGCGACCCCATCGATTCAATCGATTCAATCGATTCCATCGATTCCACCGATTCTCTCGTCACTCGTCACTCGTCACTGCAGTCGTCGAGCGCCCCATGGCGCTCGATGACTGCATCGCCCTCGCCCTCGAGCACAACCTCGACCTCCGCATCCAGCGCCTGACCCGCACCGCCGCGGCCATCGACGCCGAAGGCGCGTCCGGCGCCTACGACCCCTCCCTGGCCCTCGGCGCCAAGCGCTCCCGCACCGAGACCGAAGGCACCGCCGCGGGCACCTCCGAAGGCGTCCTCTCCACCACCCGCACCGAGACCGACGAAAACGCCTTTTCCGCCGGCTTCCAGGGCGACACCTCCTTCCACGGGCTCTCCTACGACCTCTCCGCCCGCGCCGGCGACTCCTCCGGCACCCGCGCCAACAACCCCTTCGACACCACCACCGCCTCCGCCGGACTCACCCTCACCCAACCCCTCCTCCGCGGATTCAAGACCCCGGCCACCCACTACCGCATCGCCACCGCCAGAACCCTCTCCGACGAAGCCGCCCTCGCCCTCGAACAAAAAATCCAATCCACCGTCGCCGCCGTCGAAGCCGCCTTCTATGCCCTCATCCAAGCCCGCGAAACCATCGCCGTCCGCGAAAAAGCCCTTGCCCTCGCCGAGCAGCTCGCCGCCGACACCGAACGCAAGGTCTCCGTCGGCACCGCCTTCGCCCTCGACGCCCGGCAAGCCGCCTCCCAGGCCGCCACCGCCCGCGCCGAACTCTCCGACGCCCACCGCGCCGCCGCCGTCGCCCACAACGACCTGAAATCCCTCGTCTTCGCCGACCAGCGCACCGTCCGCAACCTGCGCATCGACGCCCGCTACACCCTCGACCCCGCGCGCGTCCCCACCGACCCCGCCGCCTCCGGCGACCTCGCCCTCGACCTGCGCCCCGACATCCGCGCCCAGCGGCTCGCCCTCGTCCGGCAGGGCATCGAAGTCGACTACCGGCGCAACCAGACCCTCCCCTCCCTCGACCTCGTCCTCGGCGCCGGCGTCGCCGCCTCCGACGAAGACACCTACTCCGACGCCTTCTCCCAACTCGCCTCCGCCGACGAACCCTACTGGACCGCCGGCCTGACCTTCACCATCCCCCTCGGCAACCGCGCCGCCTCCGCCGCCCACCGCCAGGCCCTGGCCAACGCCGAACGCATGCGCCTGGAACTGCGCCGCCTCGAAGAAAACGCCCTGGTCGAAGTCGAGAACGCCACCGCCGCCCTCGACACCGGCTGGGAAAAGATCGCGGCGACCCGCGAAGCCCGCGCCTGCGCCGAAGACGCCCTTTCCGCCGAACAGAAGAAACTCGACAGCGGCCAATCCACCCCCTTCGTCGTCCTCCAGCTCCAGCGCGACCTGACCACGGCCCGCCAATCCGAGATCGCGGCCCTGACCGACTACCTCCGCCTCGCCTCCGCCCTCTCCCTCGCCGAAGGCACCCTCCTCCAGCGCCACCACCTCGACCTCGACACCTCCCCCGCCGAGCCCTGACGCCGCCCTCCGTCACGGAATCCGCGCCACCCGCGACTCCTCGTCCCGGGCGAGCACCTCGACCATCAGCGACTTCCCGCGCACGAACAGCCCGTGTACCGCGGCGGGGCCTTCCGTCGCCACCACGTCCATCAGCAGGTCGATCATCGGCCGCGTGATGCGCAGCCCCGGCAGCAGCACCGGGATGCCCGGCGGATACGGCACGATCAGCTGCCCGCAGACGCGCCCCTCGCTCTCCGCCAGCGGGACCAGCTCCCCGTCGCACAGCGCCGCGTCGCGGGGGAGCACCGAGACCTGCTCGTCGATCGCGGCCGGGATCGAGGGAATCCGGCACTCCCGCTCCGGCCGCCCGATGCACTCCGCATGCTCGCGGCACACGCGGTAGAGATATTCGAAGTGCTCCTCCACCGTGCCCGCCGTCACCAGGAACAGCAACGTCGCCGGCGACGCCTTCTCCCACTGGATGCGCGCCCGCAGCAGCGCCCGCTCGAAACGTTCCCGCGCCTCCGGGGTGCGGAACGAGAGCAACAGCTTCAGCGGGTCGTGCAGGTAGCCCTGCCCCTCCCAGTCCGGGCCCGGACCCGCGATTTCCGCGAGCGAAGGGAAACAATCCGCCTCCGGCAGCCCCGCCATGTCCGCGACGCGCCGCTTGAACGCCGCCACCCAGTGCAGGCGGTCCTCCAGCAGCGAGAGCCCTTCGAGCCGCATGTGCACCCCCGCCGTGTCCAGCGTGGCGAGCATCGGGTAGTGCGGCGAAGTCGAGTGCCAGTAGCGCAGCACCTCGTGCAGGTCGTGCAGGAACTTCTCGAACGACCCGCGCCCGTGCAGCGCGAACCGCTTGCGCAGCCAGCGGAACTGCCGCGGCGACTCGTCGTCCAGCAGCGCCCGGAAGCGCGTCGAGACGTGGATCATCGACGCCTGCGAGAACGCCGCCAGCGCCTTGTGCGTCGACTGCACCGCGAAGTGCGCGCCGCGCAGCTCGTTGACCGCCGCGTAGCGGGAGGGCGCCCCGTCCGGCCCCTCCCAGGTGTAGAACGGGTGGAACGCCAGGTACGGCGCCCACGCCTCGTCCGCGTAGAACAGCACGCCCTGTTCCTCGCACAGCCGCGCCACCTCCCACGCCGGGTACAGCACCCCCTCGTACGTGCACGTCGTCAGCACCAGCAGCCGCGGCGGCCCCGACGCCCCCGCCGGGCGCTCCAGCTCCGCGCGGATGTCCTCCAGCGCCACCGGCCCCCACACCCCGTAGCGCGCGTTGTAGCGCGCCGGCAGGTACCGCGGCACCGCCCCCGACAGCACCACCGCGTGGTGCACCGACTTGTGGCAGTTGCGGTCCAGCAGCACCGTCTCCCCCGGGCGCAGCAGCGTCATCAGCATCGCCTTGTTCGACGTGCTCGTCCCGTTCGTGATGAACGCCGTCTGCGCCGAACCGAAGATCTCCGACGCCAGCCGCTGCGCCTCCGCCAGCGGCGCCGGGCCTTCCGGCGACGACAAATCCCCCAGCCGTTCCACCGACACCGACAGGTCCGCCCGGAACGACATGTCCCCGAACGCGTCGTGGAACCCCCGGAGGAACGGCGAATCGTCGAACGCGCGCCCCCCGTTGTGGCCCGGCGTGTGCCAGTTGCTCCCCGCCCGGTTGCACACGTACTCCCGCAGCGCCGTCCAGAAGCGCGGCAGCCAGAACGACCGGAACAGCCGCACCAGCCTCTCCCGGTGCGCCGCCGGATTCCGGAACATCTCCGCCGGGCGCGCCGTCCACCGCCTCGTCGGCGGCGGCGCCTCCGCCCGTCCCGGCCGTTCCAGCACCACCTTCGGCAGCGCCGGGAAATAGGCCAGGAACCAGCGCGCCAGCGGCATCCCGTCCACCTCCAGCGACTGCACCGGCCGCTCCGCCTCCCCCTCCGCCCCCGGCAGCGCGTCGTCGAACAGGAACAGGCAGCAGTGCTGGGCCGCATCCGACACGAACCGGTGCCGGTCCTCCACGTCGAACAGCAGGTCGCTCAACTCCTGGGGCGTACGGACCACCAGCAGCTTCAGCCGCGGGAAATCCAGCGGGTGGCCGTTGGAGAACGCCTCCTTGCAGAACGCGCGGAACGCGTCCGAAAGCCCGTATTCCATCTCCGGCAAGACCGCACCGTCGTCATCGGCCGGCGCGTGGAGGTACACGACGTGTAGAGGTTGCAGCATGATGTCTTTTCCCTGGCGGATTCCCGCGGAGCATGGCAGAAAACCCTCCCCTTTTCCACAAGATTTTCCCTCCACCCTCATCCCGGTTTTTGCGGGGAAACAGACGGAGGGAGATTTACGAGAAGCCGGGGAGCAGGCTTGGAGACCCTCTCCGCCGAACAGAAGAAACTCGGCAGCGGCCCATCCACCCCCTTCGTCGTCCTCCAGCTCCAGCGCGACCTGACCACGGCCCGCCAATCCGAGATCGCGGCCGCCTCTCCGGCTGGCCCCAGGCCTTTCCGGTGGCCGTTCGTTCTCCATCCATCCCGTTGTCCGCTCCACTTTTGGAAACAGGAAAAATCCTGACAAACCAAGCCTTTCCCCCCCACACTCCCCTCCATGAACGCATTCCCCGGAATCGCCCCCCGGAGCCCCGGGATTGACAGCGTGACGGAACGGGGAAACTCCCCTATACTGGACCGCATGAAGAGTCTGTGTGCCACGGCATTGCGCAATTTCCTGGTGGCGAACCTGTGTGCGGTCGTCCCGCTGTGGGCGGCGGTATTCGGTTGGCTGCCGGACGAGGTCCTGGTGTACATGCAGAAAATCGGGAGCCAGACGGTGCGGGTCGTGGCGGATGGGGCCGTCCTGGCCGAGGAATACTGCGGCCGCTGGGAAAAAGGTCACATCTGGCGCTTCTACCTGCACGACGGGATGGCGTGGAAGGATCTGGCATTCCGCCTTCCGCCGGGCGTCGGCCCGGACGCGGTCGCCCGGATCGAGCGGCGGAAGTGGCGCCTCTTCCGGCTGTCCTGGACCGGTCGGGGACTGGAACGCGTGGCGCAGACGGACGACGAGTTCGCATTTGGCCGTCCCCGCCCCGGTCGTCCGGGCATCGTGCCGGAGGGACCGGCCTTGGCATTGGGCATCCTGGAAGCCCTGCTGCTGGGGGCCGCGTTCGCCGCCGCGCGGTGGTACCGTCCGGACCGCGCCGGCCGCAAGGCGCTCCTCCGCGCGGCCGCCGGCGTGGGCCTGGCCCTGGCGGCGTTGACGCATCTGGCCCTGCCCGTCTCCTCTTTCGTGGCGAACCGGTCGGCCTTCCCCTTCGGTCCCGGGGAACTGGCGTTGGAGCTCGCGTGGCGCTTCCCGCTGGCATGGGGGCTGGCGGCGGCCGCGCTGTACCTGCTGGCGCGCGGCTTCGGGCAGTGGATCCTGGCCCCGGTGCTGGCCTTCGCCCTCTGCGCCCATCTGGAGTCGGGCGTGCTGGCCGGGGACCTGCCGGCGCTCAACGGCGATTGGACGTTTTTCGCGGACCGGGCGAAAGCCTGGCGGGATGCCGGCATCTGGGCCGGGGTGGCCGTGGCGGTCGCCGCCCTGCATCCGCTCCTGGAAGGGCGGTACGGGCGGGCGGGCCTGTGTCTGGCGCTCCTGGAGGCCGGCTCGCTGCTCGGCGTGCGGCCGGAAGGGAAAGCGGACGCATCCAAGCTGGCCGTGGACGGCTTCGCCCCCATCGGGGCGGTCCTCCGCACCGTCTCGTATTCGACCAACCGCAACGTGATGGTGTTCGTGATCGACTCGCTGGAGCGGGAGCAGGCGCATGCGGTGATGGAGGACCCGGAAGCCGGTCCGGGGCTGCGGGAGCGGTTCCGCGGGTTCACGGAGTACACCAACAACGTGGGGGCGTGCAGCGCCAGCCTGACCGCCGTGGCCAACCTGTTCACGGGCGGCTACCCGGAGACCGCCGCCGGGCTCTTCGACTTCCACGTTTCCCCCTATTCCCGCCAGTCCGCCCTCTGCGGCTTCCTGGACGCCGGATACGCCGTCTCCATGGCCACCGAAGCCCTGGGCTACGGCTATTCCAACCGCGGTGTCACCGCCGGACCCGCCCCCGCCCCCGCCCCCGCCCGCGGCACCGGCGGCGTCTGGCGGACCCCCGGACGCGGTGGCGGCGGCTGGTCGCTCGCCAACCTCGGGCGCTTCCGCTGGTTGCCGTTCGCGGCCAAGGCCCCCTGCGCGGGATGGATGGTGCGCGGCTCGCCCGCGGAGGACTTCGAAACCCGCGAATGGAAGGTCTATCCCCTGCTCCAGGCCGCGGAACCCGACCCGGCCCTGCCGGGGACCCTGCTGTTCGTCCACACGGCGGGCGTCCACATTCCCGTTTTCTACAACCGACACGGCGAGAGCCTGGTCCGGCCCGGGACCTCGGAAGAAGCCTGCACGGAGCTGGGCGTCTTCCTCATGCAGCGACTCGGGGACCTGTTCGACGTCTTCCGGGAAAAGGACCTCTACGACCGCTCCCTGATCCTGGTCCTGGCCGACCACGGGCGCCATGACGAAGGCGCCGAGCCCGACCGGCTTCCCTCCAACGGCCGCCCCTTCCTGTGGGTCAAGCCCGCCGGCAGTACCCATCCCTTCCGTACCAGTCCCCTCCCCACCAGCCACGCCAACATCCACGCGCTGCTGCGCGCGGCCGGACGGGACGACCTCCCGGAAGACGCCGTCGAAGCCATCCTGCGGTCCGACCGGCGGCGCTACTTCCGGCTCCTCGGCGGCATGGGTCCCGGCTGGAAGGAATGGATCGTCGGCCCCGACGGGGACGTGCTGTCCTCCGGAACCGGGGAACTGGCCGCACGCGACCCCGCCGGGATGCGCCCCATGGCCACGGGCATCCCGTATTCGCTCGACCGGAGCGAGCTGGGGAAGAACGACCTCGATATCGCGTTCGAGAACATCGAGTTCTGGCCCAGCCCCGTCCTCGCCACCGGCAAACCCGCCTTCTCGTTCGCGTTCCGGGTTCCGGACCCCGGCCGGCGCTACGCCCTCCACATCGCCCTGCGATGCCAAGGGCGTACCCGTATGGGCGAAATCGGCAGTGCCATGAAGTTCCGCCAGGCCGCGCCGGACCGCGACTGGACGGTCCTCCCCCTCGAATCCCATGCGGGACTCGTCCTCCATGACCTGGTCCCCGGGCCGGACGGACGGATCGGCATCGACGCCGAACGCGGCCCCGGCATCCAGCCCCCCGTCTTCCTGACCCAGCTGATGCTCGAACCGGAACCGTGACCCAGCGGGTCTCCCGTACGCGCTCCAGGCCGCCGGGAAGCGTCCGCCCGTCAGAGAAGGGCGCGGAGGGCGTCGGCGGCCAATTGGCCGGCGGCCCAGCGGCGGTAGTCGGCCGTGGAGCGGATGTCGTCGATGGGGTGGACGGTCTCGCGCACGACGGCGGCCGCTTCTTCGGGCAACGACTCCGTCAGCGGGCGCCCCTGCAACCATTGCTCGAGGGCGGTCAGGCGTACGGGCGTCGCGGCGACGGACCCCATCGCGACGGCGGCGTGCTCGATGGAGCCTTTCTTCACCAGCACGCGCGTCGCGATCATGATCTTGCTGATGGCCTGCGCGGCGCGGGTGCCGACCTTGCGGAACGTCTCCTTCGCGCGGCCGCGCGGCGGGAGGAGGAAGGATACGATGATTTCGTCGGGCGCCGCCGCGGTCTGGCGGTAGCCGGTCCAGAACTGGTCGAGGGGCACGGTGCGCGGGCCGCGCACGCTGGCGAGGAGCACGAGTCCGCCCGTCACGAGCAGCGCGGGCGCAGTGTCGCCCGCCGGGGAGGCGTTCGCGGCGTTGCCGCCGAGCGTGCCCGTGGCCTGGATCTGCCGGGCGCCGACGGAGGAGCTCGCGGCGACGAGCGCGGGCAGGAGGGGGCGCAGGCGGGCGTCGTCGCGGATGGCGGCGTGCGTCGTCGCGGCGCCGATTTCCACGAGGTCGGGCGTCAGGGCGATGCCGGTCAGCTCGGGAAGGTTCTTCAGCGACACGATGCGCTCGGGGACGGGCACCCCCGCGGCCCACTGGGCCATGAGGTCGGTGCCGCCCGCGATGAGACGGCCGCGGGTCCGGGGATTGGCCTGCAGGCGGCAGGCTTCGTCGAGGTCTTTCGGGAAGACGATGCGGGGGGTGTCGGCGTTCGGGATCATTTCGCTTCCTCCCGGAGGCGGCGGGCGGCCAGACGGACGGCGGCCACGATCTTCGCGTAGCCGGTACAGCGGCAGAGGTTGCCCGACAGGGCGGTGCGGATGTCGCGCTCGGTCGGGCGCGGGTTGCGCTGGAGGAGCGCGTAGGAGGAAAGGACCATGCCCGGGATGCAGAAGCCGCACTGCACGGCCCCCGCGTCGATGTAGGCTTGCTGGAGGACGCGGCCGGCGCGGGTGCGGGCGACGCCTTCGATGGTCAGCAGCGCCGCGCCGTCGGGGACTTGCGCGGCGGGGATCAGGCACGCGGCCACGGGTTCGCCGTCGAGCAGCACCGTGCAGGCGCCGCATTCGCCTTCGCCGCAGCCTTCCTTCGCGCCCGTCAGGCCGAAGTCCTCGCGCAGCACGTCGAGGAGGCGCCGGATGCCGGGGATGTCCGCGGTGACGGTCTTGCCGTTGAGTTTCCAGGTTCGTCGGGTCTTCATGGCACGCATCTTACACGCGCCCCCGCGCAAAGTCAAAAGGCGAAAACCCGCCCGCCGCATCCTCCGCCCCCCCATCACGGCTCCCCGGAACCACTTTTGAGAACACGGAAAATCCTGAAGTTTTCCCCGTGTTTTCCCCCATGGTCCCCTCCCATGAACATCGGCGCCGGGAAATGGGGGGTTGCGGCAGGGGGGAGGGTGCGGTAAGGTTTGGAATCACATGAAGACATGCGAGAAAAACTTGCGGTTCGACAACGCGCGGGAGCTGGAAGACGTGCTCGGGCGGCGGGAGGAGTACGTCCCGGCGCTGGAGGGGGCGTTCGGGGTGCGGGCCGTCGTGCGCGATCTGGAGGTGCGGCTGGCCGGGACGGCGGACGCCGTGGCCTCGGCCTGGGGATACCTGGACGGCCTCGTGCGCGCGCGCAATGCCGGGATGTGGCTCCACCGGTCGCTCGTGGACCAAACGCGGCGGCTCTGGGTGGAGGGGCGGGAAAAGGAGCTGGACCGCCTGATCGGCCTGCGGGTGGACGTGGGGGCCGGTTGCGCGCCGGTGTTCCCGCGGACGCTGGGCCAGGCGCGGTTGCTGGAGGCGATCGCGGGGCACGAGCTGACGTTGGGGTTGGGACCGGCAGGCACGGGGAAGACGTGGCTGGCGATGGCGATGGCGGTCAACGCGCTGCTGAAGAACGAGGTTTCGCGCATCGTGCTGACCCGTCCGGCGGTGGAGGCGGGGGAGGCGCTGGGGTACCTTCCGGGCGACCTGCAGCAGAAGATTTTGCCCTACCTGCGGCCGCTCTACGACGCGCTCCACGACATGGTGCCGCGCGGCGAACTCGCCGAGCTGACGGAGCGCGGCATCATCGAGGTCGCGCCCCTCGCCTACATGCGCGGGCGGACGCTGACGCGGTCGTTCGTCATCCTCGACGAGGCGCAGAACACGACGCGCGAGCAGATGCTGATGTTCCTGACGCGGCTGGGCTTCGGCTCGAAGGCGGTGGTGACGGGCGACCTGACGCAGGTGGACCTGCCATCGCACCGGCGTCCGGGCCTGCTGGAGGCGGCGCGGCGGCTGGAGGGGGTGCCGGGCATCGCGGTGGTGCGGCTGGAAGGCGGCGACGTGGTGCGGCATCCGCTGGTGCAGCGGATCATCGACGCGTACGCGGCGCCGGAGGGCGCGGCGGGGGCGGGGGACAAAGGAGATCGGCCATGAGATGGTTTTTCCGCAGGCGCGAGCCGCACGACTGGGTCCTGGCGCAGCAGCGGCGCAAAGAGAAGGAGGCCCCGAAGTCCTGGCACCGGATCTGGCTCTACAATGTCGGCATCCTGCTCCTGATGTGGCTGGTGGGCGTGGGGGTGCTGAGCCTGGGCGGGGAGGCGTTCGACGCGAACCTCTCCGAGGGGCAGGTGGCGCCGAAGACGGTCGTCGCGACGGTGGAATTCCAGTGCCGCGACCTCCAGCGCACGGCCCTCAACAAGCAGCGGGCGGGGGAGGCGGCGGTGCCGCTCTTCCGCATGCAGCTGCACGCGCGCGACAAGGCGTGGCGGGATGTGGACAAGCTGGCCGAGATGGCCATCACGTCGCGGGCGCGGTACGGGGCGAAGGTGGCCGTGGTTGTGCCGGAGACGCCCGCCGGGGCAGTTGCGGCCGCGGAGGGCGATGGGAGCGTGGCCACGGCGCCGGAGGGCGCGGCTGGAAGCCGCACCTCCGGAAGCGACGTGAAGGCGGGGGATGAGGGCACGGTGTCCGCGGCGAAGCCGAAGAGGAAGAAGGGCGGGGCGGCGGCTACGGTGGTGGCGCCGGCCGAACCGGCTGCCGCCAAGAGCGAGCCGATTGAGGCGACGCCCGCGGCGGAGCCCGTGGCTCCCGCGCCTGCGCCCGAGCCGGTGGGGCCGGTGCAGCTGGTGCAGCCGGGCGATTCGCCGGAAGTGATTTTCGCGTTGCAGCGGACGGCCGACCTGCTGGAGCTGCAAGTGGCGGGGGCGGACCTGGCGAAACTCTTCCCGAACGGACTGGAACGCGAAAGCGCCGACGCGGTGAAGGCGGCCGCGGAACGGGTGCTGCGCCTGGGGGTGGTGTCGGACACCGAACTGGAGTTCGTCGGCCCCAAGATCGCCGCGAGCACGGCGGTGGACATCCTGATACCGGAGGCGAACGGAACGGTCGCCACCCAGCGCGTCGCCGCGGCCGAGCTGCTGCGCGAGGGCGGGGCCGCGGACCGCATCGCCGAAGCCCTCCGCCCGCTCCTCGAAGAGCGCGGCGTGGAGGACATCCCGGGGACCGCCCGCGCGTTGGCCGCCGCCCTCGCGCACGCGAGCATCAAGTACGACCAGGAGGCCACGCGGGCGCGCCAGGTGGCGGCGGCGTCGGGGGTGGGCGACGCGGTGATGACGGTCTTCCCGGGGACGACCATCCTGGAGGAGCGCGCGGAGGTCAAGGCGCAGAACATCGAGATGCTCTCCGCCTACAACCGCAAGCTCGCCGAACTCGAAACCCCGCTCGACCGCACACTCAAGCACATCGGCGACTACCTGATGATGCTGGTGGTGCTCATCGCGTGCGTGGGGTGGCTGCGGAGCGTCCAGCCGGGCGTCTACAGCAAGTCGCGCCGCAAATGGCTGCTCGTGCTGCTGGGGCTGCTCTCGCTGGGCATCGAACTGCTGTACCACTGGATGTCCACCGTGCGCGGCTTCCTGCCGGGCTGGGTCGTGCCGTACGCGATGCCCATGACCCTCGTGCCGACCATCGCCGTCCTCATGCTCGGCCCCGAGGCCGGCCTCGCCGCGGGCCTGTGGGTCGCCCTTTCCTCCGCGCTCATCTTCGGGCGCAGCTTCGAGTTCATGTTCATCGGCATCGCGGCCAGCGTCAGCGCCGTCGCCATGCTGCGCAGCAACGTGCGGCGCCGCTCCCAGATCATGCGCGCGGGGCTGGTCGTCGGCTGCGTCAACTCGCTGGTGGCCATCGTCATGGCGCTGCTCAACCGGCACACGGGCGCGACGTTCCGCGGCGACCTCATCGCCAGCTTCTCCAGCGGCATCGTTTCCTCGGTGGTCGTGACCGTGCTCCTGCCGGTGCTCGAATGGGCGTTCGGCCACACCACCGACATTTCGCTGCTGGAGCTGACCGACCAATCCCATCCGCTCCTCCAGCGCCTCTCCCTGGAAGCCCCCGGCACCTACCACCACAGCCGCATGGTGGCCGCCATCGGGCAGGCGGCGGCGGACCGCATCGGCGCCGACGGACTGCTCGTCGCCGTGTGCGCCTCGTTCCACGACATCGGCAAGCTGGCCAAGCCGGAATTCTTCACCGAGAACCAGCGCGGCGGCGAGAACCCCCACGACAGCCTCTCGCCGAGCATGAGCGCCCTCCTCATCCAGTCGCACGTCAAGGAAGGCCTCACCCTGGCCAAGCGCTACCGCCTCCCGGCGGTGGTCTGCGACGCCATCCAGGCGCACCACGGCACCTCCCGCATCTCCTACTTCTACCAGATGGCCGTCAACGACCTGAAGGCCCGGGACCTCCCCGAGGATCCCGCCCTCGAAGCCTCCTTCCGCTACGAGGGGCCGCGCCCCTGGACGAAGGAGCAGGCCGTCCTCGTGCTGGCGGACACCGTGGAAGCCGCCTCGCGCTCCCTCGAGAAAATCACCCCCAGCCGCATCTCCGAGATGGTGGACCGCCTGGTCCGCGACAAGCTCCTCGACGGGCAGCTCGACGAAGCCCCGCTGACGCTGGCCGACCTGAACACCGTCCGCGATTCCTTCGTCTTCACGCTGACGAACATCCTCCACGGCCGCAGTGCGTACCCCAACGCCAATCCGCCCGCCACGACGCCAGCGATCCCTCCTCCCGCTTCCCCTCCCCCAGAACCCGCTCCGGCTTCTGCTCCCGCCACCGGCGCTCCCGACACCGCGCCGCTCGCGCCATAGGGCGATCGAAGAAATCGGGTATCCCCAACCTTTTGTCCCGTCAGGCATTTCCACTGCGGCCGCGCAGAAGCGCGTTCCTCCCCGTGGAGAGCCCGGCGGGAGGGTCGCGCTTCTGCGCGACCTTGTGGACGGGAAACGTCAGGGAAGCGACAGAAAAACGTAAACCTCTCTTGCCCCCCCCCGCCGCCCCTCTCCCGCCTATATCCGCCGGTTCCGCCGCGCCCCCAGCGGCGCATTCAGCCAGTCGCGGATATCCGATTGCAGTTTCCGCGTCTCCGCATCCGGATTCCGCTCCCCCAGCACCCGCCGCAACGCCTCCCAGAACGCCCTCTCCCGCTCCTCCCCCGCTCCCACGCTCACCCCGGCCCCGACCACTCGCGATATCAAGGGATTATCGGGCTTTTCCTTCGATTTCCATTTCCTCCCCCGCCCTGGCTTCGGTGGCCGGATCCGCCGGATCGTCACCATCCGCATGATGCCCAGCTTCGATTCCACCGCCCGCACCAGCCACGTCACCTTCGGATTCTCCTCCAGCAACCGCAGCAGCTTCGCCTTCGCTTGCTCCGCCGCCGCCCGCTCGCCTGCCGGCAGCCCCGAAAGCCCTTCCGCCCCCTCCTCGCTGTCCGGAAAGAGCCACTCCAGCGGGATGCGTGCATCCAGCCCCACCAGCTGGCGCAGCCGCGTCGCCAGCTTCTTGTAATGCATGGCCGTCGAATACTTCACAGACGGAACCTCCTTCTTCATCCACCCCTTGAGCCCCGGTTGCCGCGCACAGATGCGTTTCGACCCGTTGCGGGCCTTCTTGAACACGAACCGCGAATCCAGAGTCGGCTCCAAATCCGCCAGACGCGACCCGATGCGTAGCCGCCCGCACAGGGTCCGGGGATCGATTTCCCAGACTTCCTCGATCTCTTCTGGCTCGGGCACGCCGCGCAGGGACACGGCCTCCCGCGGCGCCGCCGGGACCACGACCTCCTGCGGCGCAACATGCCGCCGCAGGCGGGCGAGGAGCTTCCGTCCGCCGTAGAAGGCAAGATGGAGGGCGATGGCGCCCGTGCAGGCGACCAGCCCGATCGGCAAGAGGAGCTGGTCCTCCAAACGCGGATAGCGCCGGTCGAGGCCGGGGAGGAACAGTTCGCCAAGACCTTTGAGGTAGCCAGGAGGGAAAAGAGGTTCGGTTTTCATGTGGGGGAAGATGATGAAAAACCGATTGGAATGCAAGTATTTTCTTTGATATCGCATTTTCCTGGACAGGGCGGGCTCCGGACGAACCACGGAGGGGGGGATGAAATGGGGTGCTGGGAGAGGGGGAACGGCAGGAATGGAGGTTCAGGCGGACGAGGCGGAGAAAAAGCTTGAACTCCCTTCCGCGTTGCGCCAATCTTGAATCATGAACGAACGCTCCGATACCGACCTCCCCGTCCCCGACGACGACAATCCCGAGCTCGCCCTCGCGCGCGACTACGTCACGACGACCGGCCGCAACGTCTTCCTGACCGGCCGCGCGGGCACCGGGAAGACGACCTTCCTGCGCTCCCTCCGCGAGTCGTGCCCCAAGCGGATGGTCGTGACGGCCCCCACCGGCATCGCGGCGATCAACGCGGGCGGCGTGACGCTCCACTCCTTCTTCCAGCTCGCGCTGGGCCCGCACCTGCCCGGCGCCGAACACGGGGGCGGCCGCCGCTACCGCCTCTCCCGCGCCAAGATCGACATGATCCGCGGCATGGACCTGCTCGTCATCGACGAAATCAGCATGGTGCGCGCCGACGTCCTCGACGCGGTGGACGACGTCCTCCGCCGCCAGCGCGATCCGCACCGCCCGTTCGGCGGCGTCCAGCTGCTGATGATCGGCGACCTCCGCCAGCTCCCCCCCATCGCGCAGGACGCCGAATGGGAGGTCCTCCGCCGCGCCTACGAGACCCCGTATTTCTTCAGCAGCCACGCCCTGGCCGAGGCGCGCCCGCGCTGCATCGAACTCCGCCGCGTCTACCGCCAGCAGGAGGGGCGCTTCCTCGACCTGCTCAACGAAATCCGCGACGGCCACGCCACGCCGTCCGTCCTCGCCGAACTCAACCGCCGCCACCTCCCCGGACACGTCCCCGCCGACGGCGAAGTGACGCTCTGCACGCACAACGCCCAGGCCGACCGCATCAACGCCGACCGCCTCGCCGCCCTGCCCGGCCCCGCGCGCGAGTTCAGGGCGAGCGTCGACGGCACGTTCCCCGAGAGCGCCTATCCCCTCGAACCCGTCCTCCGCTTCAAGACCGGCGCGCAGGTGATGTTCGTCAAGAACGACCCCGAACACCGCTTCCACAACGGCAAGCTCGGCCGCGTCGCCGCGGTGCGCGCCGACGGACTCGACGTCGAATGCCCGGACGACCCCGAGCCGATCCGCGTCGCCCCCATGCGCTGGGACAACTGCAAATACGCGGTCGATCCCGACGGCGGGCGCATCGTCGAAACCGTCGAAGGATCCTTCACGCAGCTCCCCCTGCGCCTCGCCTGGGCGATCACGATCCACAAGAGCCAGGGCCTGACCTTCGACCGCGCGATCCTCGACGCCGGCCGCGCCTTCGCCCCCGGCCAGGTCTACGTCGCCCTCTCCCGCTGCCGCACCCTCGAAGGACTCGTCCTGCGCACGCCGATCCCCGCGAGCGCCGTCCAGACCGACCCGCGCGTCACCGACTTCCACCGCCGTCTCGCCGAAGCCATCCCCTCCGCCGAAACCCTCCGCCAGGACGCGCTCGACCACCAGCGCACGCTCCTGACCGACCTCTTCGACTTCGGCCGCCTGGCCCGCTCCGCCGAGCGCTTCGCCGCGCTGCTCGGCGAGAACGCCACCGCCCTGCCCGCGCCGCTGCTCGCCTCGGGCGACGGCATCCTGCGCACCGCCGCGCACGACCTCGCCCCCGTCGCCGCCAGATTCCTCCCGCAGCTCGACGCCTACCTCCGCGACGACCCCGACGCCGAGACGAATCCTCCCCTCCGCGACCGTCTCCGCAAGGCGGCCGACTGGTTCGGCCTACGCCTCGAAAACGGCATCCTCCGTCCGCTCGCCGCCGCCGATCTCGACGTCGACAACAAGGCCCTCCGCAAGCAGCTGACCGACACCGCCGTCCGCCTCGACTCCGAAGCCCGCGTCAAGACCGCGTGTTTCCGTTCCCTGGCCACCCCCGAAGGCTACCGTACCGCCGCCTTCCTCGAAGCCCGCGCTTCCGCCATCCTCAAACACGACGAAGCCTCCCCCGGCCTCTCCGCCGCCGCCTCTTCCGCCTCCCCCCGCCCCCGCCGCCGCGACATCCCCCCCACGGCCGCCTCCGCCGACCCCGTCTCCGCCGGCGACATTCCCAACCCCGAACTCGTCGAACGCCTCCGCTGCTGGCGCTACGAAACCTGCACCGCCCAGCACCTTCCCGCCTACATCGTCTTTTCCCAGAAGACCCTCTACGCCCTGGCGGCCGCGATGCCGGCGGACCTCCACGCCCTCGGTGCCATCCCCGGCTTCGGCGCCCGCAAGACCGCCCAGTACGGCGAAGCCATCCTCGCCATCATCGCCGACTACCGCCGCACCCTCGGCCTTCCGGACGCTCCCCCGTCCCCCACCACCCCCTCGCTCCTTTAGAGCGGTTCAAGGTTTTCTGTAGCTTCCCGGATATTTCCCACCCACATGGTCGCGCGGAAGCGCGACCCTCCCGTGCGCTCTCCACAGGGAGGGACGCGCTTCTGCGCGTCCGCGAAAGAAACGGTGGCGACACAATGGACGGCAGCCACACGGTTTCTGAACCGTTCCAGCAAGTAGCCCTCGCAACGGCTCCCCCGTAGCAGCCGGTCTGCCCCGGAAACGGAACGCGCCCCCGGCCCGGGAAGGGGGCAGGGGGCGCGATGGCCGGAATGCGGCGTTCCGCTCAGAAGCGGTAACCGACGGAAGCGCCGACCATGTGGGCGTCGCCGTCCTGGAGCTTGCCGTCCCAGACGCCGTCCGCGATGTGCCCGTGGACCGTGCGGTCCTCGATCATCACGAACGTGTACCCGGCGTCCGCGAAGAACGTCCCGTTGTCCCAGCCCGCGCCGAAACTGAACAGGTGGCGGTTGTTGGCCGGGACCATGTAGTCGACCAGGTAGTCCGGGTCCGGCGTCTTGTCGTAGACATAGCCGAAGCGCAGCGCCCAGTGGTCGGTCACCTTGTACTCCGTGCCCGCCTGCCAGCGGAACGTGTCGTGCCAGTTCTTCTTGCCGGTCGTCTCGGCGCGCTTGCCGAGGAGCGGCGGGTCGAAGTGGATGGTCAGCTCGTCGTAGCAGCTCCAGAACACGTAGTTCATGCCCAGGTTCAGCTTCCACTTCTCGGTCAGGCCAATCGACGTCCCCAGCCGGAAGACGGCCGGCGAGGGGAAGTCGCCGTACGCCGTCGCGTCCTGGAGGATGCGCCCGCCCATCGTCGTCTTGTAGTCGCCGTTGACGTCGTGGACGATTTCGCTCTCGTAGGCCGCGCCGAAAGCCAGCCGCTCGGTCGGCTTCCAGTACGCGCCCGCGTTGAAACCCAGACCGTAGTTGTCGCCGGTGATCTTGACTTTCGCGTCCGGATCGACGAACGGCGTGCCCGTCGGCACCGCGCGCATGAGGGTGAAGTCGAAGTACTCGACCCGCAGCCCCAGGCCGAGCGAGAACGTGTCGGTGACCTTGAACGCCACCGAGGGATTGACGTCCATGCTGGTGATCTTCGCCTTGAGATTGGAGTAGCGGCCGGGCCAGGTCTCGGGGAACTCGGAGCCGAGGCCGATGCGCGTGAACAGGCCGATGCCCGCCCACCAGCGGTCGTTGATCTGCTGGCTCGCGTACACCGTCGGCAGCGTCCACCATTCGCTGTTGCCGTTGGTGTGGAACTTGCCCTGCGGGGTGTCGGTGGTGACGGTCTGGCGGGGCTTGATGAACGTCGCGCCGACTTCCACCTGCGTCCCGGGCAGCTCGGTGAGGCCCGCGACGTTGTTGTACATGACCGACGGCGAGACCGGGTCCGCCGTCACTTCCGTGCCCATCGCGTTTCCGCGGGCACTGCCTTCGTTGATGCCGTAACCGGCGGCGAAGGCCATTCCGTTGCCGAACGCGACGGCCAGGACGGCCGCCAGCGCCAAGCGAGTGTTCTTGCTCATTTCCTTTTTGCTTTCCCGTGGGTCCGGCGCGCGCCCGCCCGCAAGGGTTACCACGTCTGCGCCATTGCCACGTTGGCCGCAAACCATAAGGTAAAACGTTTCACGCGGCAAGCCTTTTTTCTTCCGCTGCCTCCGCTTGCCACTGGTCACCTGCCCGCAGGGCGCAGGCGGTTTCCCTTGCTTTTTCCCCCGCCCCGTTGGATACTCCCTCCCGATGCGAGCCAAACTGACCATCCTGGCCCTCGCCCTCCTGCTGGCGCTGACCGCCGGCGGATGCAGCCTGCTGTTCCTCGAAGAGGAGCGCGAGCCCGACGAAATCATCCGCGGCCGCTACGTCACCATCGAGACCACCGCCTACTGTCCCTGCGGCCAGTGCTGCGACTGGAAGCTCGACGCCAAGGGCAACCCCGTCCATTCCAAGGGCCGCTACCGCGGCAAGCCCAAGGCCGTCGGCATCACCGCCAGCGGCGGCAAGGCCACCCCCGGGACCCTCGCCGCCGACACCCGCCACTACCCCATGGGCACCGTCTTCTACATCCCCGGCTACGGCTACGGCTGCGTCGAGGACCGCGGCGGCGACATCCGCGGCAAGTCCCGCCTCGATCTCTTCTTCCCCACCCACAAGGAAGCCCAGAAATGGGGCCGCCACCGCATCAAGTGCGTCGTCTTCCCCAAGGGCACCCCCAAGATGCCCAAGAACGCCCCGCCCCCCACCGAAGACTGACCCCCGCCATCCCTCCCCCTCCCTCGCCCCACGTCGCCCCCACTTTTGGAAACACGAAAATCCTTGATGTTTCCCCCGTTTTCCACCCCATCCCCCGCCCATGAAAAACACCCCCTCCCCCTCCCCGGAATTTGGTTGCCAACGCCCCCCCGCCCGTAGAAAATGCCTCCCATGAAAGAGCCCTCCGAAGCGTCCGCCCCCACCCCGCCCCAAATCCCCGGCTACGAACTGCTCGGCCCCATCGGGACCGGCGGCACCGCCGTCGTCTGGAAGGCCCGCCAGGTCTCCCTCGACCGCCCCGTCGCCATCAAGGTCCTCTCCCCCGGCCTCCTCCGCGACGACGCCTCCCGCGCCGCCTTCCTCACCGAAGCCCGCGCCGCCGCGAAAATCTCGCATCCCTCCGTCGTGGGCATCCTCGACTTCGGCGAAACGGCCGACGGCACCCCCTACTACGTCATGGAGTACGTCGAAGGCGTCTCCCTCGCCGAATGGCTCGCCCAGCACGGCCAGATGGCCCCCCAGCAGGCGCTGCTCCTCGGCGGCATCGTCGCCGACACGCTCGACGCCATCTGGCGCCAGCACCAGATGATCCACTGCGACATCAAGCCCGGCAACATCCTGCTCGGCACCGACGGCGCGGTCAAGCTGACCGACCTCGGCCTCGCGCGCGTTGTCGGCGCCGCCGAACAGGCCGACCCCGACTACATCGAGGGCACCCCCACCTACCTCGCCCCCGAGCAGATCGAAGGCCTCCCCCCCGACTGCCGTTCCGACATCTACGCCCTCGGCCTCACCCTCTACCACACCCTCACCGGCAACGCCCCCTTCGAAGGCCTCACCCTCCAGCAAGTGCTCGAAGCCCAGCAGACCGACTACCTCCCCGACCCCTGCGACCTCCAGCCCGCGGTCCCCGCCTGCTACGGCTGGCTCCTCGCCAAGATGACGGCCAAGGACCCCGCCCGCCGCCCCGACACCTGGACCGCCGTCGCCAAGGACATCCGCCAGATCCAGGACGGCAAATTCCCGTCCCCCCCCTACCCCGGAGAAGACGAAAGCACCATTCTCCTCTCCCCCAACCACCGCCCCGGCTCCCGCGCCAAGACCATCAACCTCGGCGCCGCGGCCAAGAAAGCCATCGTCCTCTCCGCCAGCCAGCAGGAACACCTCAAGGTCAAGCGCCCCGACGCCGCCCGCGCCGCCCGGCGCGCCTCCTCCGGCGGCGGGTTCCTCCGCTTCCTGATCTTCCTCGTCCTCGCCGGCGGCGTCGGCTTCGCCATCTACCACTTCGGCCTCAAGGACAACCCCGACTTCCAGGCCATGCTCCACGGCAAGCCCAAGCCCGTGCCCTCCGGCAAACCCGACATCGACGTCCACAGCCCCAACGTCCAGGTCGGCGGCAACGCCATCCTCGGCGACCTCGCCACGCGCCCTGCCCAGTCGGCCTCCGGCGGCGCGGCCTCCGCCGCCCCCGAAGACGAACTCGCGCCGCAGCTCGCCGGCGGCGGCACCTCCGGCACCGCCACCCCGGGCTCCTGGAACCGACCCGAATTCATCGAAGCCGCCCAGCAATTCAACGCCGCCCTCACCGCCTGGCAGGAATTCTCCAAGAACCCCGACCCCGCCGACCCGACCCTCCTCCAGATCGCCTCCGACGCCCGGGACGCCGCCGCCAAGTTCGAAGCCATCCGCCCCGAAGCCCCCGCCAGCGTCCCCGTCACCGACTACGCCAACCAATGCTACCGCCTCGTCAACGACGCCCGCTGGGCCCGGTTCGACACCGACGCCCGCCGCGCCGCCCACCGCGCCGCGCCCAAGACCCACAACGACCTGCTCGTCCCCTGGCCCACCCCGCCGGCCGACCCCAAGGATCCCTTCGCCTCCCGCTACATGCAGTTCGGCTACGCCTGGGACATGCTGCCAGCGCCCGGCGACCGCACCGACGCCACCGAATTCGTCTTCCTGCTGGCCTCCTTCGGCCTCTCCCCCGCCGCCGACACCCGTGCCCGGCCCGACCTCGCCATCCACGGCCCCCTCGCGTGCCTGATGCCGATGGACAAAGCCCTCCGGCTCGTCTCCGCCCCCACCCCGTCCCCGCGGCGGCCCGTCGAAGGCGCCCCCTTCCCCTACGGCGGCTTCTTCTACTTCGAGGCCCCCGCCGGACGCTACGGCACCATCTCCCCCAACGTCCCCCCCTACCCCCTCATCCGGCTCATTTCCGACGCCGAAGACCGCCTCGTCGGCGTCGAACTCGTCGATCCCGAGCCCAAGACCCCCATGCAGCACCCGCCCACCACCTACACCGACGGCAGCAAGACCTACGACTTCGTGACCGGCCGCACCGCCCCGACCAAGGGCGACATCCGCCTCGCCCACAACACCATGCGCGGCCAGGGCACCCTGCGCATCGACACCGAGGCCGTCGACTTCTCCGCCGGCACCGAGAACGCCCCCGTCTACCGCTCCGTCCTGCTTCTCCCCGAAGCCGTCGGCCGCAACCTCCTCTACCACCTCATCGGCGCCGCCGACTGACCCATGAACGACACCCCCTCCCCCGTCCCCGCCGGCTTCCGCTCCGGCACCGCCGTCATCGCCGGACGTGCCAACGCCGGCAAATCCACCCTCCTCAACGCCCTTCTCGGCGAGACCGTCTCCGTCGTATCCCCCGTCGCCCAGACCACCCGCCGCGTCGTCCGCGGCATCCTCAACGAACCCGGACTCCAGATCGTCTTCCTCGACACCCCCGGCATCAAGCAGGCCACCCACGCCCTCGGCGCCCTGCTCAACCGCACCGCCCGCGGCCTCGTCACCGGTGCCGACGCCGCCCTCCTGGTCCTCGACTCCTCCATCCCGCCCCACGACGAAGACATCGGCTGGATGAACAAACTCGCCCGCGAAGAGACCCCCGTCTTCGCCATCCTCAACAAGACCGACCGCGCCTGCCGCCGCGCCGACTACGAAGCCGCCTGGGCCGCCACCGTCGCGCGCCGCCGCGAACGCGACGCCGCCTACGCCCCGCCCCCCTGGCGCTGGTTCGAACTGTCCGCCCTCACCCGCGACGGCCTTCCCGCGCTCCTCGACGCCCTCCGCGCCGCCATGCCCGAAGGCGCGCCCGCCTTCCCCACCGACCAGATCGCCGACGACCCGATGCCCTACTTCATCGCCGACGTCGTCCGCGCCCAGATCAACGCCCGGCTCAAGGACGAACTCCCCCACGCCATCGCCGTCGCCACCGACCGCGTCGAAGAGCGGCCCGACGGCACCGTCCACGCCGCCGCGACCATCTACGTCGAAAAAGCGACCCAGCGCCCCATCGTCATCGGCAACAAGGGCAAGATGATCCGCGACATCCGCCACGCCGCCGAAAAAGACCTTTCCGGCATCTTCGGCGCCCCCCACCACCTCGACCTCTGGGTCAAAGTCGAACCCGACTGGTCCCGCAACTACTGGCTCCTCCGCAAATTCGGCTACGTCTGATCCCCCTCCTCCCTCCGCTCCATCCCCCCGAAGTCCCGCCATCATTTGAGAACACGAAAGTATTGACAACACATCCCTTTTCCGCCATCCTCCTCCCACCATGAAAAACATCCTCCGCAACGCCTCCGTCCGCACCCAATCCGTCTTCGAGGCCGCCTATTCCCCCTTCCGCGGCGGCAACGGGGCGATCGGCCTTGCCTTCCTTCCGGCCGTCCTCGGCGTCACGGCAAGCGCCTTCGTCGGCTTCCTTGCCACCGAGACCGGCGCCGCCATCCTCGGCGAACTCCGCCGCCGCGGCCGCCTCCGCGCGCCGCATCCCGAGAGCCCGTCCCTCCGCGGCACCCCGACCGCGCAAGAGCTGAAAGCCGACTGCACGATTTCGCCGCGCACCCTCCGCGTGCGGTTGCGACTCGGCTCCCGCCTGGCCGACCTCGAACCGACGCTCGACAGCGGCAACCACTACCGCGAATCCCCGACCGGCGCCAAACGCATCCAGTCCCGCGGCCGCGGCCTGCGCGGCTATCTCGCGGACAACCGCATTCCCGTCAGCTATTCCACCCTCATGCGCTACCGCCTCCTCGCCCTCCGCCTGCGCCAGTTCCTCCAGCTCGATCCGCGACTGCCTCTCGAATGGCTCCTCCCCGGCGAAGCCCCGGACCGCCCGCTTCCCGCCGACCTCCAGGCCCTCTGCTCCACCGCCCGACGCCGCCTCGCCCATCTCCTCCGCGACCACTGGAACTTCGACCGCCTGCGCAAGCACGTCGACGCCAAGCTCGGCATCCCCGAGCTGCTGACCGTTCGCCGCACCACCCGCCGTCCGAAGGAAGCGGCCCAGATTCGCCGCCGGTTGGCTACACAAAAGCCGCTCCACAGCCAATCGGTGGTTCTCGGCGACTACACCGTCACCACCTCCCCGCCCCGCCTCGACGCGACGATGCGCGCCTTCGCCGGTTTCCTCCGCGAGCGCGACCTTCCCAGGAAGCTCGCCGCCCACCGCGACCGTTTCGCCCGATGGATTGCCGGTGCGGCCGGAACCTGAGCGGACGCCGTCGCTCTCCCGTTTTTTCCCCTCATTCGCGCTTGCGCGCCGCCCCCCGGGGGACTACCATGCGCGCACCATGAAAAACCTCATCGAAAAAGCCAAACAGTACAACGGATGCGTGGTCCTCCCCGAAGGCATGGACCCGCGCGTCATGAAAGCCGCCTCCGAAATCGTCCGCCTCGGCATCGCCCGCGTGAAGGTCCTCGCCTCCCCCGCCGAAGCCTCCAAGGCCTGCGCCGAAGCCGGCGTGTCTTCCGCCGGATTCGAGGTCATCGACCCCGCCACCGCCCCCTTCCTGCCCGAGCTCGTCGCGGCCTTCCACAAGCGCCGCGAGGCCAAGGGCGTGACCGCCGAGCAGGCCGCCGCCCAGCTCAAGAACCGCCTCTACGTCGGCGCCATGATGGTCGAACTCGGCCTCGCCGACGGCATGGTCGCCGGCTCCATCGCGTCCACCCCCGACATGCTCCGCAGCGCCTTCCACTGCATCGGGACGGCCAAGGGCATCAAGACCGCGAGCAGCTGCTTCCTGATGCAGCTCAAGACCCCGACCCCGTCGGGCGACGGCACCCTCCTCTTCGCCGACTGCGGCGTGAACCCCTGCCCCACGGCCGAGCAGCTGGCGGACATCGCGCTGACGACCGCGCAGACCTACAAGGCCCTCCTCGGCCCCGAGCCGCGCGTCTCCCTGCTGAGCTTCTCCACGCGCGGCAGCGCCAAGCACGAGCTGGTGGACAAGGTGGCCGAGGCCACGCGCATCGCCAAGGAGCGTGCCGCCACGACCCAGCCCGGCCTGCAGCTCGACGGCGAACTCCAGGCCGACGCCTCCCTCGTGCCGTCCGTCGCCGCGCAGAAGGCGAAGGACAGCCCCCTCCGCGGCGCCGCCAACGTCCTCGTCTTCCCCGACCTCCAGGCGGGCAACATCGCCTACAAACTCGTCGAACGCCTCGCCGGCGCGACCGCCCTCGGCCCGATCCTCCAGGGCCTGGCGCGCCCCGTCAACGACCTCTCGCGCGGCTGCAAGCCCGACGACATCGTCGGCGTCGCCGCCGTCACCATGTGCCAGGCCGCCGCGCTCGGGCCGAGCCGCGTCGCGGGCGGCGCCCCCGCCCCGGCCGCGTCCGGCAACGCAGCCGCCGGCGCCCCCGGCGTCCTGCGCGACGACGAAGTCGAAGACATCGCCCGCCGCGTCGCCAAGAACCTCATGCAATAGCAAACGAAAGGAACCGACCATGACCACCGTGAACCTCGACTGGGCCACCCTGGGCTTCTCCTACATCCAGACCCATTGCCACATCCAGTATACCTGGAAAGACGGCAAATGGGACGAAGGCAAGCTCGTCGAATCCCCGTACATCCCCATCCACATCGCGGCCGCGGCCCTGCACTACGGGCAGGAAGCCTTCGAAGGCATGAAAGCCTTCCGGCAGAAGAACGGCGACGTCGTCCTCTTCCGCCCGCAGGAGAACGCCAAGCGCATGTACAACACCGCCGAGCGCATCTGCATGGCGCCCGTGCCGCCCGAGATGTTCATCGACGCCTGCCGGCGCGTCATCAAGGCCAACGCCGACTACATCCCGCCCTACGGCACCGGCGGCTCCCTGTACATCCGCCCGCTGCTGTTCGGGAGCGCCCCGCAGATCGGCGTCGCGCCGGCGAAGGAATACACCTTCATCGTCCTCGTCACCCCGGTGGGCGCCTACTACAAGGGCGGCCTGCAGCCCGTGAAGGCCATCGTGATCGACCACTACGACCGCGCGGCCCCGATGGGCACCGGCCACGTCAAGTGCGGCGGCAACTACGGCGCGAGCCTGGCGGCGCACGTCGAAGCCGCGAAGGCCGGCTACCCCGTCGAACTCTACCTCGACGCCAAGACCCACACCTACATCGAAGAATTCTCCACCTCCAACTTCCTGGGCATCACCAAGGACGGCAAGTACGTCACCCCCGACTCCCCGTCCGTCCTCCCGTCCGTCACGAACATGACCCTCTGCCAGGTCGCGGCCGACATGGGCATGCCGGTCGAGCGCCGTCCCATCGATTTCGAGAAGGAGATCGACGGCTTCGCCGAAGTGGCGGCCTGCGGCACCGCGGTGGTGGTGACCCCGGTCAGCTCGATCGAGCGCAACGGCGTCGTCCACAAGACCGGCCCCGAAACCGGCTGCGGCCCGACCCTCGAAAAACTCTACCACGCCGTCCAGGGCATCCAGTACGGCGAACTCCCCGACACCCACAACTGGAACCTCAAGATCGAAGTCTGAGTTCCCAATCCATCCCTCCCCCCACGCCGCGCCCCCTCCCGGGAGCGCGGCGTTTCCGTTTTCCCCTTTCCGCGCCTTCATTTGATAATACGGGAATTCCATTCATTTCCATGCCTTTTCCGTCAAGGTCCCCACCATGAACGACATCGCGCCGCTTTCCCCTCCGCCCCCTTCCCTCCGCACCCTGGGCACGTCCGGACGAGGCGCCCCGCGAAAACGCCTGTTCCCGAAATTTCGTTCTTGCGCAACGGTGCGGGGCGCTGTATGGTCGTACATGGAAACCCAAACAGGAGAAACACCATGCCACGCAAACTGATCCTCGACGACAAGATCCTCAAGCTCCGCGCCTTCTGGCGTTCGGAACACCGTCCCCCTTCCTACTCCGAAATGCTCGGCCTTTTCGGCTACAAATCCAAGAACTCGGTCTTCGGTCTCGTCCGCCACCTCGAACAGCGCGGATACCTCCTCAAGGCCAAGGACGGCAAGCTCTCCTTCCTGCCCAAACTCACCGGCGGCGTCCGCAACCTCGGCTCCGTCGTCGCGGGCTTCCCCACGCAGGAAGAGGAGCAGAAGTCGGAAGCCATCTCCCTCGACGAATACCTCGTCCGCGATCCCGACCACACCTTCATGCTGACGGTCCGCGGCGATTCCATGATCGACGCCGGCATCCAGCCCGGCGACCTCGTGCTGGTCGAGAAGGGGCCCTCCCCGCAGCAGCGCGACATCGTCGTCGCGTGCGTGGACGACGAATGGACGCTCAAATACTACATGAAGGACCAGGCCGGGGTCCGTCTCGAACCCGCCAACCGCAAGTACAAATTCATCCGCCCGCGCCGCTCCCTGGAAATCGGCGGCATCGTCCGCGCGGTCATCCGCAAGTACTGATTCCGGCGCGCCATCCGGCCCCACCGCGGCATCCCCGTCCCCGGGGATGCCGTTTTCCGTTCCCGGACCGGGCCCCGGCCATCGCGGAATTTTTTTTCCAATGATTGGAAAACCCCATGGAAATTTTTCCAATGGTTGGAAAAAACGGGCCGTTTTTTCCAATGATCTGTAATTCCCGGCTTTGGATTCTGACTACGGGGAGGGACGGTCGGGGCGGGGGAGTTTCACCGGGGAGGGAATGCCCACGAGGCGGTAGGCGTCGTTCGCCTTTTTCGCCGGTTCCTGCGGGATGACCTGCGTGTCGTACACCTTGCACTTCTGGTTGCGCAGGTTCTGGAACAGCGATTGCGGGTTGTAGGGGCTGCCTTC
>JAFXQI010000043.1 GCA_017527155.1 Kiritimatiellia bacterium | reverse complement strand
GTCGGGCGCGGCGCCCGCAGGCGCGCGCGGCGGCGCAGTTCGGCGAGGACGGCGCGCCCCGCCGTGTCGGCAATCCAGCCGCCTAGCGCCGCCGCCGAGAGGACCGCGACTCCCGCCAGGGCGGCGGGCACGAGGGCGGGCAGGGCCAGGGAGGCGGCATAGAAGCGGGCGGTGTCGCCGACGATGCCGGCGGCCTCGCGGAAGGCGTATTTGAGCTTGTTCTTCGTCGTGTTTTTCATGGCGCGGAGCATGGGGGCGGGAATCGCGAAAGTCAAGGATTTTTCCTGTGTGCAAAAGTGGGATGCACGGTTCCGGACGGCGATGCCCCTCCCGCCCGCCCGGCCCCATCGCGTCCCGACCGCATCCCGCGCGCGCCGCATCCCGCGAGCCGCTTCCCGCGCGCCGCATCCCGTGCGAGCCGCATCCCGCGAGGTGCATTTTGCGTGTTGCGGGAGGGTGGGGGGCTTGGTAGGGTGGACGGAGTGGACGGCGCGCGGTGCGGCCGTCCCGTGGACAAGGAGCGAGCGGCATGAGAAATCGAATCGGTTGGATGACGGCGGCGGCCCTGGCGGTCGCGGCGTGCGGTTGGACGGCGCGGGCGACGCCGGTATCGGATTCCATGCCGGAAATCCTGCCGATCGGTTCCGAGCCGCAGCCGCAGCCCTCGCCCGCCACATGGGAGGGCGGGAACGTGCGCTTCGGCAGCGTTCTGCTGGAGACCGCCACCAAGACCGTCAGCGTCACCGGCTGGGTCAACCAGACGGAGGGGCCCATCGAGGTCATGGTCTGCGGCGCGAAGGGGAAGGTCCACGAGGCGGTGCTCGTCGCGCCGGTCAATCCGCTGGACTTGCAGTCGGCCTGCCGGCTCGCGGGCATGAAGGGCGGCAAGCCGATGCCGGAGTTCGGGATGGGGCCGCCCGACGGCAGCGCGGTGGAAATCACCGTGGAATGGGAGGCGGACGGGGAGACGAAGCGGGCGCGCGCGGAGACGTTCGCGCGGAACGTGAAGACGGGCACGGCGCTGCCGGAGGACGACCGGGCGTGGCTGTTCACGGGATCGATGTTCAAGGACGGCGAGTTCAAGGCGTGCGTGGAGGAGTCGCTCGTCGTGACGTACTGGGACCCGTACGCGATCGTCAACATCGCGTCGGAGCTGGGGAAGGACGACGAGATCCTGGAGGCGAACCCGGAGACGATCCCGCCGTACGGGACGCCGGTGCGGATCCTGCTGCGTCCGGCGGGGGCGGCGGCCGCGGCCGGGGAGTGAGGCATGGCCCCGCGTCCCGGCAACGCCCCGCGCGACAGCACGGACCAGATGGGGACCGACCGGCCGCTGAGGCTGCTGGTGCGGTTCTCGCTGCCGTGCGTCATCGGGATGGTCGTCAATTCGCTCTACAACATCGTGGACCGCATGTTCGTCGGACACGGCGCGGGCGAGCAGGGCATCGCCGCCATCACGGTGAGTTTTCCGCTGATGATGGTCATGGTGTCGTTCTCGACGTTGGTCGGCATCGGCTCGAACACGCTCTTTTCCATCAAGATGGGCGAGGGCCGCAAGGAGCTGGCGGAGCGCATCCTGGGGAACGCGTTCGTGCTGCTGTTCGCGTTCCCGGCGGCGGCGGCGGTCGCGGCGATCTGGTGCCTGGACCCGCTGCTGCGGCTGATGGGGTGCAGCGAGGCGCTGCTGCCGCCGGCGCGGACGTACGCGGTGGTGGTGCTGGGCGGCGCCGCGCTGAGCACGACGGGGCACGGGCTCTCGCATTTCCTGCGGTCGGACGGGCATCCGGTGGGGTCGATGGTCGCGATGCTCATCGGCGCGCTGGTGAACACGGCGCTGGATGCGCTGTTCATCCTGGTCTTCGGCTGGGGCGTGGCGGGCGCGGCCTGGGCGACGGTCATCGCGCAGGGATGCTCGTTCCTGTGGTGCTTCCTCTACTTCCTGCGGCCGGCGGCGCACATCCGGATCCGGCGCTCGTGCCTGGCGCTGGACTGGCGGCGCGTGGTGGGGCCGTTCCTGGTGCTGGGCATCACGCCCTTCGCCATGAACATGTGCAACAGCCTGCTCAACGTCATCCTCAACCGCGGGCTCCAGCGCTACGGCGGGGACAACGCGCTGGCGGTGATGGGCATCCTGGCGTCGTTCATGGGGATCGTGTTCATGACCGCGATGGGCATCGGCCAGGGCGTCGCGCCGCTCATGGGCTACAACTACGGGGCGCGGCTCTACGGGCGCGTGCTCTCGTTCTTCCGGCAGGCGACGTGGGTGGTCACGGGGCTCATGGTCGCGGGCTGGTGCGTCGGCCAGTTCGCGCCGGACGCGGTGATGCGGATGTTCGTCGACGCCTCGTCGCCGCTGGTGCCGATGGGGGACCGGGCGCTGCGGATGTTCACGCTGGCGTTCCCGGTGATCGGCTTCTGCATGATGTCGGGGATGCTGTTCCAGAGCATCGGCAAGGCGTGGCACGCGTTCTTCCTGTCGCTGGCGCGGCAGCTGGTGTTCTTCATCCCGTTTCTGCTGGTGTGCCCGCGGGTGCTGCCGGTGCTGTTCGGGTCGCTGAGCCCGCTGGATTCGGTGTACCTTGCGGCGCCGATGTCGGACGTGCTGACCTTCCTCGTCTCGGTCGCGTTCGTGCGGCACGAGGCGCGGATTTTCCGTCGCCTGGAAGCCGAGGCGGCGATTGCGGCGGGTGCGGGAGGTGCGGCGTGAAGACCTGTCCGGTATGCGGGGAAGACATCGCGGCGGTCTCTTCGGTCTGCCCCTACTGCGAGACGCCGCAGACCCCCGGTCCGGGCGGCGGCGGCGGACGCCGGGGGGCCGCGGTTGCCACCATCGATCTCGAAGCCGGCCTCCCGACGGTGGAGGAGGCGCTCGTGCGGCTCCGGGCGCGTCTCGACGCCGCGGAAGCGGCCGGTGCCGGACTCGTGCGCGTCATCCACGGCTGGGGCTCCTCGACGGGCGGCGGCGGCCGGATCCGCCCCGTCGTCCGCCGCTGGCTGGAGGCCCAGGTGGCCGGCGGACGCTACCGATCGGTCCTTCCCGGCGACGCCTACAGCCGCACCGAACCCACCGGCCGCCACCTCCTCCGCCGTTTTCCCGACCTCGCCTTCGCCGAGCGCCAGGACCGGCGGAATCCGGGCATCACCTTCCTCGAACTCTGAGGCCGTCCCCGGCCTCCGCGCGTCCCTTCCTCCCCGTCCGCCCGGCCCGCCGAAAAACCGAATCGGCATATTGACATCCGGCCGGGGTTTGGTAGGGTACCACCAACCTCATAAACCAACAGGAGAGAGAAATGAGAAATCGGAAACGTAGTGGTTTTACCCTGATCGAGCTGCTCGTCGTCATCGCGATCATCGCCATGCTCGCGGCCATTCTGGTCCCCGCCGTCAACAGTGCCCTCGACAGCGCGGCCATGGTCCAGACGGTTTCCAACGGTTCCAACATCTACAAATCCGCGTTCGCCGGCCAGATGGAAGACGTCGTGTTCGGCGGCAGCGCCTCCTGGCCCGCCAAGGACGGCGATTTCAAGTTCTCCACCTCCACCGATTACTTCAAGTACCTCGTCACGAACGAAGTCATGAGCGTGTCCTTCGATTTCTTCTCCGCCAAGGGCCTCAACTCCTACAAGACCACCGACGAGAGCAAGTTCAAGGCCGACGGCAATGCCTGGAAGCTCGTCCTCGGTCTGGACGAATGCGCCGAAGGTTTCCCCTTCCTGTTCACCCGCAACGCCGACATCTCCGCCAGCACGCTCAACAGCGATACCGACGGAAACATCGAACTGAGCGGCAACCAGGCTCCCTTCCAGAAGAAGGGCATGGTCGCGGTCCTCAAGGGCGGCGCCGCCTTCTCCCTCAAGGGCGCCAAGCAGCTCAAGTACAACAACCTGAATCCCGCCGGCAAGCAGGACGACGCCGAAATCGACATTGCCGAACCGTAAGCATTCCCCCCCAAGCGGATTCCCCATCGCCGACCGCCCGAAAGGACGGTCGGTTTTCGTTTTTCCTCCTCCGCTCGGCCTTCTACCGGCCCCCGGAGACGGACCACCAGTCGAGACCGAGCGGGTGGAGAACCTGGCCCGACCGGTCCGGCCATCACGATTCCGGGGTTGCGGAAACGGGGACAAACCGCTAGGATAAACGGTATATGCAACAGCAAAACCCAAGCACCCCCGAATCGTGGGACATGGTGATCGGGCCGCCGAAAGGGTGGTTCGACCTCCATCTGCGCGACTTGTGGAGGTACCGGGACCTGGTGGCGCTGTTCGTGCGGCGGGACTTCGTGGCGGTGTACAAGCAGACCATCCTCGGGCCGCTGTGGCACGT
Source organism: Kiritimatiellia bacterium (assembly GCA_017527155.1). Classification (GTDB taxonomy): domain Bacteria; phylum Verrucomicrobiota; class Kiritimatiellia; order CAIQIC01; family Lenti-01; genus CACXEY01. Next base: position 51,327 of record JAFXQI010000043.1, on the reverse strand, counting down.
CATCCAGCCGCTGCTCACGACCATCATGTTCACCGTGGTTTTCGGGAACATCGCGGGGCTGCCGACCGACGGGGTGCCGGGGTTCATCTTCTACATGGCCGGGACGACCATCTGGACCTACTTCGCCAACTGCCTCACGCGCACCTCCGGGACGTTCATCGCCAACGCCGGCATCTTCGGCAAGGTGTACTTCCCCCGCATGGCGGTGCCGGTCTCGACGGTGGTCTCGCAGCTGATCGCCTTCGCCATCCAGTTCGCCTTCTTCCTGTGCTTCTACGCCGTCTTCTGGGCGAAGGGCGCCCCCATGCACCCCAACTGGACCCTGGCCCTCCTCCCCATCCTGCTGGCCATCATGGCCGGCCTCGGACTGGGCTTCGGCATCCTGATTTCCTCGATGACCACGAAATACCGCGACCTCCAGGTCCTCGTCGGCTTCGGCGTCCAGCTCTGGATGTACGCCACCCCGGTCATCTACCCCCTCTCCTGCGCCCCCGCGAAGTACCGCTGGATCGTCCTCGCCAACCCCGCCAGCGCGGTCGTGGAAACCTTCCGCCACGGCTTCTTCTCCACCGGCTCCTTCTCCTGGGCCGCCCTGGGCTATTCGGCCGGCTTCACCCTGGTGCTGCTGCTGATCGGCCTGGCGGTCTTCAACCGCGTGGAACGGACTTTCATGGACACGGTGTAGGCATGATGTCCAGGCGTTTTAACGGAATTGCGGGCTGGTCCCCGATTTTGAACGTTTTTGCAAATCGTTTGACGGAAATGCAACTCGGGGCCGTGGAATGAACGGTTTGCACGAGTTGGGTTATTTGTGGCTGGTCCGTCGTTATTCATTGAACGTGTGCGGGTTGCTTTGCCAATCCTACGCAACGGAGCAGTCCGTCAAACGGGTCGTCCGGGAAGGAATCGTGGAAACCACGCATTATCCCGTCCGGCGCTACCGTCTGGAGGACACGTGGCAGGGGCAGTTGACCTTCGCCCTGAAGCGCGAGGGCGTGAATCTGGAAGTCCTTCGCGCGTTCTTCCGCGTGGTGGACACATCCGAAATGACCGCATTCGTCGCCGCCCATCCTTTGGGCACGGTGCAAAAACGGGCCTGGTTCCTGTATGAATTCCTGACGGGGCGGATGCTGGCCATCCCGGACGGCAGGGGGGGCGGATATGTTCCCTTGGTGGACGGCAAATTGCAATACGCCTTGCCCCCGAAAGACGGTGAACCATCACGGCGGCACCATGTCGTCAACAATTTGATCGGGAACCAGGTCTTTTCCCCCTACATCCGCAAGACGGCCGACTCGGGGAAAAAATCGTGCGGGGAATTGAAGGCGGCCGCGGAGAAGCTGCTGGCAAACTATCCAGCCGACTTGGTGTACCGGGCCGTCCGCTACTTGTACGTCAAGGAAACCAAGAGCTCCTTCTCGCTGGAAAACGAAACTCCCGACCGGAGGCGGACGGAGGCGTTCGTGGACCTCCTGCGGCGGATGGACGGATCGCCCCTGGACAAAAACACCTTGCTGGGGGTCCAGAACAGCGTGGTCGATTCCCGTTACGCCCAGCGGGATTGGCGGACGGACCAGGTCTATGTGGGCGAAACCATCGCCCCGGGAAACGAAAAAGTCCATTTCGTCGCCCCGCGGCCTGACGCCATCGGGGAATTGATGCAGGGGTGGCTGGATTGCCTTGACCGCTGGCTGGGTTCCGGCGAGGAGGACAGCGTGGCGATGGCCGCCGCCATGGGGTTCGCTTTCGTGTTTCTCCACCCGTTCGACGACGGGAACGGACGGGTCCACCGGTATCTGTTGCATGCCATCCTGGCACGCAGGGGATTCGTTCCGCGGGGACTGATTTTCCCCGTTTCCGCCGTCATGCTCAAAAACCGCCTTGCCTACGACAAGGCATTGGAATCGTTTTCCTCGCGGGTGATGGGGCTGGTGGACTGTTCCATGGACGACAATGGCGAACTGTCGGTCCTTTCCGACACCCGCGATTTTTACCGGGCCATCGACTACACCCCCGTCGTCGGGTATTTCCGGGAGGTCGTCGCCGAAACCATCCGGACCGAGTGGAAAGCGGAGTTGGATTGGCTGGATGCCTACGACCGGATGCGCGGCGCCATGCGGCAAATCGTGGACATGCCGGACAAGAAGGCGGACCAGTTCATCCGCTTCGTCCTCCAGAACGGCGGCCGCCTCTCCGCCCGGAAACGCGGCCTGTTCCCGGAACTGTCCGATGGCGAAGTGTCCCGCCTGGAAGCCGTCGTCCTCGCCGCCCGCACACCGACTGACTTGGAGAATGTCCCATGACGACCGCCATTTCCATCCAGAACGTATCCAAGGCGTACCGGCTCGGGGTCATCGGCCACGGAACCCTCCGCGAAGACCTGCAGAGCTGGTGGGCGAGGGTCCGCGGCAAGGAGGATCCGAACCGGATCATCGGCAGCAAGGAGGCCATCGAGGGGGATACGTTGTGGGCGCTGCGGGACGTGAGTTTCGACGTGGAGCAGGGGAGCGTGTGGGGCATCATCGGGGCGAACGGGGCGGGGAAGAGCACGCTGCTGAAGATCCTCTCGCGCGTGACGGCGCCGACCAGCGGGCAGATCAAGGTCCGCGGGAGGGTGGCGAGCCTGCTGGAGGTCGGGACCGGGTTCCATCCGGAGCTGACCGGACGCGAGAACATCTTCTTGAACGGCGCCATCCTTGGCATGACCAAGGCGGAAGTGCGGAAGAAATTCGACGAAATCGTGGCGTTTTCCGAAATCGAGAAATTCATCGACACCCCCGTCAAGCGCTACTCCTCCGGCATGTACGTCCGCCTCGCCTTCGCCGTTGCCGCCCACCTCGACCCCGAAATCCTCGTGGTCGACGAAGTCCTCGCGGTCGGCGACGCCGCCTTCCAGAAAAAATGCCTCGGCAAGATGGGAGCCGTCGCCAAGGAAGGCCGTACCGTCCTCTTCGTCAGCCACAACATGGGTGCGGTGCGCGGCTTGACCCACAGGGCGGTTTTGCTGGAACACGGGCATGTGGTGATGGAGGGGGAGAAGAATGCGGTCATCCAGCGGTATCTGCAAGGGGCCCAAATAGAGAATTCGCAACATTTGGATGTGTCGGACCGACCCCGCCGGAAGAACATGGGGATTACCTGCCGACTGACGGAAGTGGTTCTCAACGAGGGGCGGGAAGTCCTGCACGGGGATCCGTTCGTCCTTGATTTCACACTCAGAAGCGACGTGGCACTCGACGACGTGGCCTTTGGGGTGGGCGTGTCCGCGCTGGGTGGCGGGCGTTTGCTGTCGTGGGACTGCGAAACGGTCGGTCGGACGCTGTCGGTGCCCAAGGGAACGAGCACGTGGCGAATGAGCGTTCCCGAACTGGAATTGCAACCGTCATGGTACACGCTGGATTTGGCCGTGCGGTCGAGCAACGGGAGCCATTATTACGACAACTTGTCCGGGGAATGCCAGGTCCATGTCCTGCCGGGGCCGAAAACGCCGGCCGTCTTGGTGCGTTCGGACGGGCAAATGAGGCCCAAAGCCGAATGGATGGCCATGAGAGGAGGGTTGCCGGGATGAAACGCTGGCTTTCAAAACGATTCCAGTTGTTGCAGCGGACACGGCGTTTGCGGAAGGATGCCGCCATCATCGGCAGCGCCGAATGGGCGGAGCGGTTGGGGGGATGGTTCGATGACGTGAGCCCGTTCCGAGCCTTGGAGGGGGGCGGAATGAGGCTGGGAAAGCTGGGGCTCGAGTTGCCCGGAGAAACCGCGGCGTGGGTGTTGGGGCGGAACCGGAATTACATGATGATGTGCGAGCTCGCGGACAACGGGGCGGCTTTCGAATTTTCGGGGGGGCGGCTGTGGGGGCATTGGCGGGGAACGCATTTCATCCTGGAGCCGGACACGCTGTTCATTTTCTGGGAATTGGTCGTGGCACGGGCGTACCGGTGGGGCGATTTCGGACAGGAGACGCTGGTGTTTGACATCGGGACGAACGTGGGATTCGTTTCGCTGGGGTTCGCCACGTTGCATCCCACGGCCCGCATTTTCGGATTCGAGGCGTTTGGACCGACCCATGCGCGGGCGGCGGCGAATCTAGCGGCGAATCCGCAGTTCGCAGGCCGGGTCCGGTTCGAGTGCGCGGCGCTGTCGGACCACGCAGGAATCGAACGGTGGACGCTGGACGTGAACGACGCGGCCTGCAGCGGGCAATTCGGGGACTTCGTGGGCGAGGGGCGGACGGAGGAAGTGTCCGTCCGACGGGCGTCGTCGGCGATGGTTCCTGTTCTCGATGCCCATTCCGGATGGCCATGCGTGGTCAAGATGGATTGCGAGGGCGGCGAATACGCGATTCTCAAGGACTGGGAGGCGAGCGGAATGTCCAAGCGAATTGATTTGGTGCTCATGGAGTACCACGAAATCGCAGGGCACACGGCGCAAGAAATCGAATCGTGGTGCCGCCGGAATGGATTTGCCTGCGTGTGGCGTCCAACGCTGTTGGGCGGAAAGCCCCGCCATTTCGGCGACATGGTGTTGGCAAGGGGGGGAAATCTGGACCGGAGCGCGGATTGAAACGGGGATACCAGATTGCATTGCGAACTCATGAGCAACCGTTTCTATTTTGACCACTGTGGGTTCGAGCTCCTCTTCGACTCGCGGATGCGAGTGGAAAGGGGCGGTGTTTGGGCGGAATGGCTGAGGAATAAGCGGGCGGGCTTTCGGATGCGCATGAAGCGGCTATTGACGGGATGCGATGACAACGGCGTTTTCAGCGGGGAGAAAGCGTTGGCAAAGGCCCTGGAGGCCGGCCGGGACGGGTGGGTGTACGTGTCGGCGTGGGATTTCTGGCGGTTGGACGGTGGATGCGGGAAGCGGATGTACGGGTTGGGACGGGAAATCGCCAAGAAACGGCCGGTTTTGCTGGTGGGGTGGTTGTCGCCGGGGGATGATGCCCCGGCCATGTTCCGGGAGTTGGGCGGCGGGGTGTCCATTCTCCGGGTGCCGACTTCCATGGGGTGGACAGATTACCATCTCGCCGCGCTGGAGAACGGGCACTTCATCTGGAAGGGTTCGGAAGAGGGAACGGCTTTTTTTTCAGAGTTGGCTCGGAACGCCCGCGGATGGATATTCGAAAACCCGTGGATGCATTCGGCGATGACCCCGAGGCCTTGCGAGTGGAGAAGAGTCTTGTACTGGCCACCCGATGCAATCGTGGACAAGTACTCCTCTCTGGGCGCGGATTTTCAGGCCTTGCGACAAGCGGAACGGGAGATTCTGGAACGGGCGGAGCAGGTCACTTTTTGCACGGAAGGAGACAAACAAGCCACTCTGAAGCACCACCCCGGACTGTCCGGGGACGGGTGGAAGATTCTCCCAAACGGCATTTATGCGGAGGACACGTTGCAAGTCGTGCCGCCATCCAAGGCTATGGAATGCCGGAAGAAACTTGGCTATCGGCGGCATGTCGTCCTGTTTGCAGGAGCGAACACGATTCCCAACGATGAAGCGGTAACGGAAATTACCCGGAAATGGGCGCCGCGGCATACCGATGTCACGTTCGTGATCCTGGGCCTGCGCCTGGACCGGTATTTGCGGGCTGGGGGGATTCCTCCAGCGGACAATATGGTGTTCCCCGGCTGGGTGACGGAGGAAGAAAAGCGGGCACTGTATGCCTTGAGCGATCTTGCCATCATGCCGTTGCGGTCGGGGAGCGGCTCAAGTTTGAAAGTGCCCGAGGCGATTGCCGCGGGAAAGGTGGTCATCGGCACTGCCGTGGGATTGCGAGGCTTCGCGGACTGGTGTGACGGGAAGAGCATCATCCAGTCGGAGCATGGGGAGGATTTGTTGCGGGGTTTGCTGGAAAAGATGGAGGTGGAACCGGGAGAATTCGCAACGATGTGCCGGAGGAATGCTGCAAAGGTGGCGAATACCCTTTCATGGGGGGGGATTTTCAAGGCAGTTGAGAAGTATGGGTGGTAGCGTAAGGCGCGGGACGTGGCGGGCACTGCGGGCATGATTTCCACCAAAACACCGAATCACGTCTTGAGCGTTTGCCTGTACATTTCTCCTTCATCCACCACCGGCACCCACACATGAGCTTGCCTCTCAATGATGCTTGGACGGAAACATCCCAGCCAAAACAACAAGAGAATAGGGAACGAACCGTCTCAACAACAGGAAGACCGCCAGCGACAGACCGGTTCCGGCAATCCAATTCACCAAGATGAACCCCAAGCAGGCCCAGTCTCCGTACGGGATGAACAAGCGGGTGCGAACGGCATCCACCGCCACGCGAAATCCCATGAATTCATGGCAGAAATAGACGAAGAAAGAGGATGCCGCCAACCAAGGGACGGGGCGCCACCACCCGCGCCGGATTCCCCACGAGGCCAGGGCAACCAGGACGGGAATCAGCAAGGTGGTTGTCAATGTATCCACAAAAGGGAGCTCCTTGAACAACTGGATGGTGACCCCAATGCCCCACAAGATGGCACAGGGAATGGCCACCCTTTCGGCATCGGCGGTGAAATCCCGCCGGTGGATGGCATAGGCCGCTCCCAGGGAGAAAAAGAACATCGCCCGCGGCCCAAGAAAGGGCAAAGGGGCGAAAACCGTCAAATAAAGGATATACAAAAGGGAAAGGACCGGGAACACCAGATGCTTATTCCTGAGCAAAGCATACCAGAGAAGCGAGAACAAGCCCGCAAAAAACAGATCCCTGACAAACCAACCGGCATGGAACAGATGGGGACCGGGAACAGAGCAAATGCCGAAAAAGGCATCCATCCACCATCCAAATCCGTGGCGGGATCCGAAGAGGTCTTGTGCCGTGGCGTTCGGACTGCCGGAAACATACAGCACCCCCCAAAACAGCAGGGACAACCCTGCCCATGCCAGCAATGGAATCCACAAGCGCAACAGGCGTGACTTTGTTTTCTCGAGCCACATGGCCCATCCAAAACCATCCCGGCGGAAATAGAGAAATCCGGACATGGCAAAAAACAGGGGGACGGCCGACGAGGCAATGGAGTCGTGCAACAATTTCCAATACACGAAGTCGGTCGCGGGCTGATGCCAATCAAAGGCCCCCGGCGGCAGGGTAACGGAACAGTTGAATGCATGATAGAGGACAACGAGGGAAATCAAGGGAAAGCGCAGAACATCTATGACGGCCGACATGTGCGTGCCTGAAGCCGATGGCCGGTGAGGCGGCGCAAGAGCGTCTTTTCCTCCAAGGCTGTGACCCTCGGCCCGTTTCGGCCGAGGCGAATCCCCGGTTGTCGGTATTCCATTCATTTGCATTCGTTCAGCATCAGGACGGTTTGGATGTTACGGGCCCTTGGCATCGGGCACAAACAAAAACCGCTGTCGGGGGCATTGTCAATGGCTTGGGGGGTTCTCCCGCTGGGCAGCTTGTTCATTTTAACGAACGTACGGCGGGAGTTCTTTCTTGACCCAGTGGTGCTTTTGCAATAACATTCATTTTGATGAACAAGCAGGAAATAGGACAATCCATCCGGGAGCGGCGGAAAACGCTGAGAATAAGCCAGGGGCGGTTGGCGGAACTGGCGGGGGTGGCCGTGCACACGATTTCGAACTTGGAGACGGGGAAGGGGAACTGCACGGTGGAAACCTTGTTGAAGGTGGCGCAGGTGCTGGGGTATGCGGTGAGGGTCGGGACATGAAAAGGGGCATCGTCTATTGCTGTGATCGGCTGGCGGGGGAGTTGGTGGAGGCTGGCGGGGAATATGTTTTCCGGTATGCGCCGGAGTATCTGGCCCAACCGTTCTGGCCGGCGATCTCGGCCACCTTGCCCAAAAGGGCGGGGGAGTACCGGGCGGCGCATCTCTTTCCGTTTTTCCACGGGTTGCTGGCCGAAGGTGCGCAAAAGGAGCGGCAGTGCCGCGAGCTGCGCATCGACGAGGACGATGCCTTTTCGCGGCTCCTGGCCACGAGTGCCTACGGGGCGGTCGGCGGGGTGCATGTGGTGGCGGCAAAGGCCACGGAGGGAGGGAAGACGGCGTGAAAACACTTCCTTTCAAGGCGGAGGATTTGATTGGGGGCGCCGGTGCGTATTCCGAACGGACGAGGCGGTCTTCGATTTCCGGGGTGCAAGACAAAGTGCAGCTCCTGCGCAAGCGCGGGGGGTACGAGGTGGTGGAAAGCGGCGGAACGCATATCTTGAAACCCGTTCCCCGGTCGGGATACATGCGGTTGGCCGGGGACGTGCCGGCCAACGGGGCCTTGACGATGGATATCGCCCAGCGCGTGTTCCGCATCCCGGTCGCGCGGCACGAGTTGGTGCGGCTCGCCGACGGGGAATTGGCCTATTTGACGGAGCGGTTCGACCGGCAAAACGGGCGGAAAATTCTCCAAGAGGACTTTTGCCAGCTGTCTGGGCGGTCGCCGGAGACGCACGGGGCGAACTACAAATATGACGCCAGCTACGAAGAACTCGCGCAGTTGGTCCGGCGCTTCTGTCCGGCACACGCCGTGGAGAATCCGAAGGTTTTCTTCCTGGTGCTCTTCAACTACGTCTTTTCCAATGGCGATGCCCATCTCAAGAATTTTTCGCTCTTTGCCGGTCCGCAGGGGGACTACATCCTCACACCGGCCTACGACCTCCTGGATACGTCCGTCCACATCCCCAACGAGGCATCCGCGACGGCGTTGGATTTCTTTGCCGACGGGCACTTCACGCACGCCTATGAAACCCTGGGATTCCACAGTTCCGCCGATTTCGTGGAGTTGGGCGCGTGTTTCGGGGTGTCGGAAGCGGAAGTGCACTGCGACATCGACCGGTTTCCCGCCTGCCGTGGGCGGGTGGAACGACTGGTCGAGGCCGCGGCGCTTTCCACCCAGGCGAAGGAGCTGTATCTTGCCCATTTCCACAACCGTCTCCGCGCCATTGCCCAATGAGTTTTAGGAGGGAACATGCCCATGACACGCCACCGGTGGAGGCGGATGGTTCCGTATGCAGGAGCAACGCAATGAAAACAGATGAGAATCCAAACTCGTTACTTGATTTGCGAGCGCTTGTCCGGGCCTTTGTCCGGCCGAGGGCCTTGCTGTTGCTGATTGCCGGGTTGTTGCTGTACGGAGGGACGTACCTTCTGGGGACGTTCGGGAGTCCGGTTCGGGCGGACGGGGTGGGGTACATGATCTATCTGCCGGCATGGGTGGTCCACCACTCCTTCGGGGTGGAGGAGGCGGCGGTGGCGCGGTTCGGGGAGGAAGTGCCGGTGTGGACGGGATGCGGGAGGGAGGGGGAGGAGGGGCGGATGGTGGACAAGTACGGGATGGGGGCGGGGGTGATGGCGTTGCCGTTCTTCCTGGTCGCGCATTTCCTGACGTGGTGGATGCAGGCGCCGGGGGCGCCGGAATGGTGGGCGTACCAGTTCCCGATGGACGGGTGGTCGGGTTTCTACCCGCACGCGATGGGGCTGTCGGGGCTGTTCTGGATGTGGGTGGGGGCGGTGGTGTCGCATTGGCACCTGAGGCGGTATTTTTCGCGGGGGACGGCGGCGTGGACGGTGGTGCTTCTCGGGTTCGGAACGAACCTGTTGCACTACATGGCGTCGGAAAGCGTGCTGTCGCACGGGTATTCGTATGCGCTCTTTGCGTTGCTGCTGGTGGCGGTGGACCGGTGGCGGAGGGGGGAAGGCGGGTGGAAAACGGCGGTGTTCGCCGGGTGCGTGGCGGGAATGATCGGGATGGTGAGGGCCAGCAACTTGGCGTTCGTGCCGTGTGCGCTGTTGTGGGGGGCCGGGGAGGGAAAGGCCTGGAGAACGCGGCTGCTCCGCGGATGGCGGGACTTGCTGGTGGCGGGTGCGTGCTGCGCGGCGGTGTTTTCGTTCCAGCTCTGGACGTGGAAATGCATGAGCGGCCATTGGGTGCTGAATGCCTACGGGGTGAAGGGGGAGGGGTTCGACTGGTTGCATCCGGAAATCGTGAATGTGCTGTTCAGTCTGCGGGGCGGGGTGTTTTTCTGGTGTCCGGTGTTGTTGACGGGCGTGGCGGGGTTGTTCATGCGGCGCGGGGCAAGCCGGGCTCCGTGGCGCTGGGCGGTGGTGGTCTATGCGCTGTTGCAGCTGTGGGTGGTCGCCAGTTGGCATGATTGGCCCTATGGCGGAGGGTTCGGGCACCGCGGATTCATCGAAACGTATGCGTTGTGGGTGTTTCCCATGGCGGCATGGATGGAATGGTGCGAGGGGCGGGAGCGATGGGTGCGGTGGCTGAATCTGGCGTTCTGCCTGGGGTGCGTGGCTTGGTGCCTGTTTTTCATGAAGTTGTATTTTGTCCGGGAACTGTCCTACTACGGGCTGGACCGGCAGGCGCTGTTCGACATCTTCTACTGCCGTTTTTGTGCGATTCGGGAGTGGGGGCGGGCGATATTGGGCAGGTGAGATTACTACTGGGGCGCGGGTGTCCCACCTGCGGAAACGTTGGAACCGTACATTTGCATCGGCAAACGGACACTCCTCATTCGCATTGCGGGCGGGACGCCCGCTCCCCCAGTACGGAGCCACACCTGACACTTTTGGCCCGAACCCGGCCGGGGGAGTGGGAGGAATAACGTGTTGCGGGGAGCGGGGGCGTTGGCTAGGATAGAGGTGATGAGCAAAGATCAGACCAGTTTTTGGGATGCGCAAGGCCGGCGCGGGAATGCATGGGAATGGGGTCCGCATGGGGGGGAGGTATAGGAAATGGTTTTCAATTCGCTGGTGTTTCTGGTCTTTTTCGCGGTGGTGTATGCCGCGTACCGGTTATTGCCCCACAGGGGGCAGAACTGGCTGTTGCTGGTTGCCAGCTATGTGTTCTATGGGTGGTGGGACTGGCGGTTCGTGGGGTTGCTGGCGGCGACGAGTTTCTTCAGTTGGGGCAGCGGGTTGCTGATCCGGCGTTGCCGGGAACAGGGAAACGAACGGGGGGCGTGGTGGACCAGTTTCGGAAACATTGCGTTGAATCTGGGAATTCTTGGATTCTTCAAGTACTACAATTTCTTTGCGGAGAGTTTTTTCGCCTTGTTCGGGCACTTCGGGTTGGGGCTGGAGCCGCGGCTTTTGGGGATTGTCCTGCCGGTGGGCATCAGTTTCTACACGTTCCAGGCGTTGAGCTACTCGATCGACGTGTACCGCGGGCAGCTTGAACCGACCCGGAATTGGGTGGATTTCTTCGCTTTCGTGGCGTTCTTCCCGCAGCTGGTGGCAGGGCCGATCGAACGGGCTGGGCATTTGCTGCCCCAGATGGAAAACCCGCGAGAGGTGACGGGCGAAAAGGTTCGGGGCGGGGCCTGGCTGGCGATTTGGGGGCTTTTCAAGAAGGTCGTCATTGCGGACAATCTGGCCACGATGGTGGATTCGACGTATGGGGCGGCCGGGGCGACGGGGGCAATGGGGCTGATGGCGACCTATGCGTTTGCGATGCAGATTTACTGCGATTTTTCGGGGTACAGCGACATGGCGCGGGGCCTGGCGCGGATGATGGGGTTCGACCTGATGGAAAACTTCCGCTTGCCGTACCTGGCGGCGGATCCGAAGGAGTTCTGGGCGCGCTGGCACATCAGCCTGTCAACGTGGCTGAAGGACTATATCTACATTCCGCTGGGCGGGAACCGGCGGGGGGCAAGGAGGCAGACGGCGAATTTGTTCGCGACCATGCTGTTGGGCGGCCTGTGGCACGGGGCGGCCTGGACGTTCGTGGCGTGGGGGGCCTACCACGGGGCGTTGCTGGCGGGGTGGCATGCGTGGGTGCGGGGCCACGGCGGTGCAAAACGTTCTGCGGAAGGGGATGGGGGCCGGTTGTGGGCACGCCGGGTGGCGATGTTCCATTTGGTCTGCCTGGGATGGGTGTTTTTCCGGGCGGGAAGCTTCGGGGAGGCTTGGGGCGTGATCTCCGGGACATTCTGCAACTGGGCATGGGACGTGCGGGCGGCGAACATGGCGACGGCGATGCTGTTGCTGTGCTGGCCGCTGTGGGCGGTACAGGCGTTGCAGGCGCGGGTGGGTTCGCTGGAAGTGGTGGGCAAACTGTCGCTGGTGCCGAGGACGGTGCTGTATCTGGTGATGGCCCTGATGTTCGTGTGGCTGGGCAACACGGGGGGCGGGGCGTTCATCTATTTCCAGTTTTGAGGGAAAGGGATGCAAAAACAGTCCATGGAAGATCTTGAGATGTCGGTGCGGGAGGTGGAGCGGCAGTTCCTGCGGTGGTGGGGGTGGATGTTTCCTGCGGCCGGTTTGCTGGTGGCCATGCTGACGGGAGGGGGCTTTTGGGCGTGGGTGGATTGTGAACGGCCGTGGCTGGATTGGCGGCAGCTGTTTACGTGGCGGGCGGCCGTGTTGGGCGGGGCGGGAGCTGCGTTCTGGGGCGCGTGGGCAGCGCTCGTCTCGAAACGATGCAGGCGGTGGGTTGCCGTGGTGTTGGCGGTGCTGGGGGTCGGCGCATCGGAGGTGGTGACCAGGATGTCGGTTCCGCAGACGGCATTCTGGCTGGCCGTGCGGGCCCGGAAGGATGCGCTTTACGGGTGGTTCACGAGCGAAATGTGCTATGTCCGTCTGGAAGAAGCGGCGGGGACCGCGCCACGGGATTCCGCGGTAATCCTGGTGGGAACGAGCCAGATGACCTGCGGGGTGGACGAGCGCGAGCTGGGGCGGATGCTGGCCCCGACCCCGGTCATTCGGCGCGCAGTCAGCGGGCTGGGCCCCCAAAACATGCTGGCGATGTGGCCGTGGATTCCCTTCCGTCCGGGGGATCGATGCGTGCAACTCCGCTCGGAGATGGATTTCACGAACCAAGGGGAGTTCCGGTCCGCCTGGTACCGGCCGTTCCTGACGTGGAAGAGTCTTTCCATGGTGCTAGGAAACGCGGGACGGGAGGTTTGCATGCGGCATTGGCGGGAGGTGGTGGATTGCGCCATGGCGGCTTCCATGGAGGGGTGGCGGATGCGGGATGGCTGGAGGGAAATCGTCTTGAATTTCTGGGAACGGAGCGAAATTGTCCGGCCCGGGTCCGGGAAATCCCGGGAGTGGGATGAGGCAAACAAGCCGTTGGTTTGGGCGGAGTGGGAATGGCGGGCATTCGAAAAGGCGGCGGAATTGCTCCGGGCGGCAGGAGTCGAGTTTTGGGTTTTCGAGGGGGATGTGAACCCCGTGTTGCACAATACGGAGCGGATGACGGTGCGGGCGGAAGTCGAGCGTCGGATGGCGGAAGGAGCGTCTGAAGGGAAGTGGAGATTTGTGCCGTTGGGCGAGCAAAGGGCGGGAATCGGGGCGGAGGATTGGGCGGACATGGTTCATTTGAACCAGATGGGAAGGGACAAGCTGACTCGGGCGATCGGGCGGAGGCTGAAGGCATCCCCGGAATGAGGGGGAAATCTCTGTTTTCCAATCCCCAACCATGCAAAACTCCTCTTGAACACACGAGGGGGAAGAGGGGAGCGGGGCCCAGTTTGTCAAATAGAAAGGACACTCTTTAGATAGGGGGGTGGTTTTTGGTTGGTCAAATACTGGACACTCGCAACTCGTTCTTGGGAAGGGGATGAATGGTGGGGCGCAGGGGGGGCCAAGGGGCGGTGGGCGCTCCGGCGCTGGACGGCCGTCCCCGAAGGGGTGCCGCGAAGCGGCAAGGCCGGACGAGCCGGAGCGCCCACCGCCCCTTGCCGTTTCACTTTTGTGTAGGCCTCCTGCCGTCGGCGGATTTTCTTCAGTCGTTTTCTCCCCCGCCGGTACAGCTCCATCCCGCTGAGCCGGTCGCGTTGTTTGCGCAACGCCGCTTCTTGTTCCGCCGTCAGCACACCTTCTTCCAGCAGACGCTCGAAGGGCGTGCGGGGCGCGTCATAGCGGCAACGATACCCCTTCCCGTCTTCCCGCTTTTCCTTGGATATCAGCATCTTGCACGGACAGAAGAAGTTGCGGAAGGCCGACCACTCGTCGCACAGTTTCTCGAGTTCGCCCTGGAGGTCCGGACAGTCGAGGCGGACCTCGCCGAACAGCTGCCGTCCCGACGAGCGGTTCTTTTCTTCGACATGGGCGTTGTCGTTGCTTTTCCTCGGGCGCGAGCGCCACAGGAACGGCGGCCGGGGTTGCAGACCGAGCCACGCCGCAACGTGGTGGTTGAGGATTTCGCCCCCGTTGTCCGCATGGATGGAAAGCATGGCAAACGGAAACTGCTCCCGGATGTGCGCCAAGGCCGCGCATGTGGCGTGCCGTCCCCGGTTCCAGGTCGGCGCCAGCACGGTCCATTGCGTCTTGCGGTCCGTCGCGTCCAGGATCCAGAAGAACTCCTCCGCGGCTCCGCCGCCGCCCAACGCGAAGGTGTCCACCTGCACGTCCCCGGGCGGCACAAGGCATCCCATGACCGTCTCGCCCGATGCGCAAGGGGCCTTCGCCTTGATTTCGTTGTTCCCGTGGCGCCCGGAGCGCTTGTTCGCCTTCGACCAGCCGGGCTTCGTCCGCGGCTTGCCGGCCAGCATGCGGGCCATGGTGCTGGCGCTCATCCTCAGCAGCTCCCCGCGGATGCCGGGCGGGATGTGGGCGACTTCGGAGGCGTATTCCGCCACCCAGCGCTCCATCCCCGCCTTGAGATAGGGCGGACAGGGGCATCCGGCCTCCTGCCAGATGCGCGTGAGCACCGTCCGGGCTTCGTCCGTGTAGGTCTTGCCGCGTCCTTTGCGTTCGCGGAACTTCCGGCTCCCGGTCAGGAGCCGGTTGGCGTACTTGCGCGAGTAGCCCGTCGTTTCGAGGACTTCGTCGAGCAAACGGCGGCGTTTGGCGGGGGTCGCCCCCGCGTACGCCCGGCGCTTGGCGCCGATGTATTCGGCTGTGGCCATTCTTGACATTCTTTCCATGCCTCCGTTCTACCCCATCGGGTGTCCACTATTTGACAAACGGGCTCCCCTCCCTTCCCTCGCCCGTTTTCAAAGAGTGTCCTCTGTTATGACAAACCGCGGGGGTGCGAAATGAGGGTGCTTCGGCTTGCCATGCGCCCGGGAAAGAAGTAAAGTACAAATCCCATGCATAGAGTCTTGGTGCATGTACAGACGAGGTGCAGAATGAAAAACAGCTTCTATTCCGGAATTGCGGCGGTTGTGCTGGCCCTGGCGGCCACGGCGGCGGCGGCGAAGGATTGGTATGTCAACGACGGGAGCCGCACCGGCGACACGTACTGCACGGCGACGGGGAACGACGCGAACGACGGGCAGACGCCGGCGACGCCGTTTTTGACCATCGGGGCGGCGTTGCCGAAGCTGTCGGCGGGGGACACGGTGTACGTGGACACGGGGACGTACAACGAGTCGGTCCTGCCCAGCGTTTCCGGCGCCGAAAACGAGCCCATTTCGCTGTTGGGCAGCACGAACGGGACGTTCGTGACGGCATCCGGGACGGCCTTTTTCGTACAAGGATCGGCAAACCATTATCGGATGGAAAACTTTTCAATCCGGGGGTCAATGGGGTTCCGGTTCCAAGGGAATCATTGGCAACTGAAGCATTGTGACATCCGGGGTAGCAGTGGAGGTGGCATAGGCATTTGGTCCCTGGCCGGCAAGAATCTGCAAATCGAAAACTGCAGTGTCGGGGGGGGGCGGGCCATTGTCGACTACGGGCGCGTGACGAACCATTGCATTGTCCGGAGCGTGCTGCTCGCCCCCGTTGACATCGCGAATGCCGACGGCTGGAGTCTGCAGGAGTGCATCGTCAGTGCTGCAGGGAGCGCTTTTTTCACGGGCATTCCCGAGAAGGTGCAGCACTGCCTTTTCGACGTCGAGAACATCCACGCCGCCAATCAGTACGGGCCGAATTACGCGAACGTCGAAGAGGTGGCCGCGAATCTTCCTGGATGGAGCGGAAACCAGATGGGAAATCCCTGTTTCGCGGATGCGGCTGGAGGAGATTACCACCTGCTTTCGCCGTACGGCTACATGAAATGCACGACGAACGCCGAGGGGGTGGTGACGGGGAGGAACTGGGTGACGGACACTTCGGTGGCGTACAGCCCTGGAATCGACACGGGATTGGCGGACTCGGACTATTCGAACGAGCCGACGCCGAACGGTGGGCGGGGGAACATCGGGCGTTACGCGGGGACGGGGGAGGCGAGCAAGAGCGCGACGGGAGCCGCCCTGCGGGCGCTGACGTTCGCCCATGGGGGGCGGGCGACGGGGAGCGCGGTGCTGGAGTGGGCTGCGGCGAATTTCGGGGAGGGAGAGACCGTCAAGGTGCAGATCAGCACGAACGCGGGGGCGAAATGGACGACGCTGGGGACGGTAGCGGCGGCGGACGAACGCTACACGTGGACCATCACGGCGGCCCAGGAGAGTCCGCGGGCGCTGTGGAAGGTGACGAGCTCGAAGAGCGCGGCGGTGAGCGCGACGAACGGAGCGGTTTTCTCGGTGCGGTCGGGGGAGGGGAGCCACTTCGACTTTTACGTGAACGACGGGAGCCGCACCGGGGATGTGTACTGCACGGCGACGGGGAAGGCGTCGAACGACGGGGTGACGCCGGCAACGCCCAAGGCGAGCCTGGCGGATTTGCTGGACACGTACTCGCTGGGCGCCGGTGACCGGGTTTGGGTGGACACGGGAACGTACATGGAGGAGACACCGGTGGTGGGGATGCTCCACCGGGGGACGGAGGCGTCGTGGGTGACGATTTCGGGGAGCACGAACGGGACGGTGCTGGACCCCGACAACACGACATTCAGTGCCCTGACTCTGAATCGCGCGGAATACGTCAAACTGGAGAATCTGACGCTGACGGGAGGACGGAACGGGTTGTTGCTGACCAACGGGACGGCGCATGTGCGGGTCGAAGGCTGCACGATGACGGGGAATTATACCGGGCTCAGCGGTCTCGCGAGCGATTTGACGGTGGAACACAGCGTATTCGCGAAGAACACGATGTACGGCTTCTGGGGGGCAGATGGAGTTCTGGACCATTGCGTGGCGTACGGGAACCGGTTCGGCTTGGGGTGCACGACCAACACGGTGGTTTCGAACAGCGTGGTCGCCGGATCGTCGGAGAGCGCCTTTGCCCTGTACCAGGGCAACACCGCGGTCGTCCCGCGGGGGGACTACAATGTGCTTTGGGGCAACGCCCAGTACACCCGCGGGGTGACAACCCTGCAGGCGTTGCAGGGGTACGGGACGGGATGGATGCGCAGTTTTGCGTCGGATCCGCAGTTCGTCGATGCGGAGAACGGGGATTTCCACGAGGGAACGGGTTCGGCGCTGATCGACGCGGGCGATCCGGCCAGCACGGCGTACACGAACGAGCCCGCCCCGAACGGGCAACGGGTGAACATCGGGGCGTACGGGGGGACGGGCGAGGCGGCGAAGAGCCCGGGAGGGGCGTGGGTGCGGACGTATACCTTCAACGACGGCGGCACCCTGGACGCGCAGGCCGGACAGACGCTGCAGTGGAATGCGGGCGGATATGCGTCGGGGGCGACGGCGACGATTTGGCTGTCGCGGAACGACGGGCAGACGTGGGAGGTCCTGGCGGAGAACGTGGACGTGGCGTCCGGCACGCATTTCTACCGGAACACGGACACGAACGACCCTTCGGCGCTTTACGCCCGGTGGAAAATCACGCTGGATGGGGCGTCGGGGGTTGCCTCCACGAACCTGTCGAGTTTCATGTACAAGAACGGATCGTTCCATTTCTACCTGAACGACGAGAGCACGGACGGCGACGTGTATTGCACGGCGCCCGGCGACGACGCCAACTCGGGCTTGAGCCGGGACATGCCGATGCGGACGCTGAGCAAATTGCTTGAGGCATACACGCTGGGCGAGGGCGACCGGGTGTACGTGGATACGGGAATCTACGACGAACGGAAAGCAATCGAGTTCACGGCGAACAGTTCCGGCGTGGCCACGAACGCCGTCCAGATCATCGGCAGCACCAACCGGGCGGCGAACGGGAGCCAGTTCGGGAACCGGGAGAGTGTGCGGCCGGTGGCATTCCAGTTCCAGGCGGGGGCGTCGAACATTGTGTTGCGGAACGTGATTGTGACGAACACGACGACGGGCGTATCGGTGTCGGGGGCGGAAAACATCACGCTGGAAGGGGTGGAGTTGCGCGGCGTGCGCGAAGCGGGTGTGGCGGTGGATGGCGACACGGAAGGGGTCAAGGTGCGGCACGGGGCGTTCGAAGGCGGCGGGCGGGGGCTGTCGGTGGCGAATGCGTCCGGGGTGGCGGTTGAGAATTGCGTGTTCCACGGGGTGAACAATGCGGTGTGGCTGGGTGCCGGCGCGGAAGTGGATATCCGGAACACGGTGCTGAGTTCGGACAGGGCGGGAGGCGTGCTGGTTTCGTATTCGACGCTGGAGGGGATGACGATGGACTACAACGGGATCGACGCGGCCGGTGGGTGCCGGGTGGCGTACAATACGCTGACGCGTGCGTACGCGGACAACCTGGCGGCGTGGCAGAAGATGTCTGGAGGGTTGGACATGCACAGCATCCCGGGCGATCCGTTGCTGGCGGACCTGGATACGTACGACTACCACCTGAAGACGGAGCAGACGTTGGGACGGTACACGGCGGCGGGGTGGACGTCGGACACGGAATCGTCGCCGCTCCTGGATGCGGGCGATCCGGCCAGCGGCTGTGGGGACGAACCGGCGCCGAACGGCGGGCGGGTGAACATCGGGATGTACGGTGGAACGGCGGAGGCGAGCAAAGCGCTGGACCGTCCGTGGTTGCGGGCTGTGTCGTATGCGGACGCGGGGTCGGTGGGGAGCGAGACGGCAACGTTGCGCTGGATCGCGGGCGGGGGAATCACGGGAACGGTGCGGGTGGCGGTGTCGCGGGACGGTGGGACGACGTGGTCGAACGTGGCGAACAGCATCCAGGCGTCGGCGGGGGAATTTGCGTGGAATGCGTCGAAATTCGCGGACAGTCCGGCAGGGATGTGGCGGGTCACCAGCCGCGCGGACAGTTCGGTGGAGTCGGACAACGGGGTGTTTTTCGCCATCCGAAAAGCCCCGCTAAAGATTTACCTGGCGACCGCGGACACGAACGAGACGGTGTATGTGACCGGACAAGGGAAGCCGACGAACGTCGCCGCGACGAAAGCGGCTCCGTTGGATTCGTTGCGGCGGGCCTTGGAGCTGTACGACCTGGAGGGCGGGGACACTGTGTACGTGGACACGGGCACTTACGAGGAAGAGGCGCCGGTGGTGTTCGGAATCAAGGATTCCGGAACCACGAACGCCCCGCTGCGGGTCGTGGGAAACACGAACGATCCGCTGCATGCGAGCGTGCTGAAGCAGAAGTACCGGACAACGGGGGGATACGGTCTGGTGCTGTCGGATGCACAGAGCATCCGGCTGGAAGGGCTGTGCGTGTCGAACGCCTGGACGGGGGGGTACGCCGCTGACTGCTCGGACATCGAACTGTTCAACTGCCAGCTGGGCTATGCGGCGACGAATGCGTTCTTCGCGGATGCCGGAGCGGACGTGACGCTGAGGTCGTGCCTGGTGCAGCAGAGCCTGTACAACGGAGTGGCGGCAAAGACGGGGGCGACGGTGAGGGTGTACAACAGCGTGGTGCGGGACAATCGCGGGGGCGGAGTGTTCCAGATTGGCGGAAGCGTGGACGTGCAGAACAGCGTGCTGCTGGCGTCGGGGCAGGGACGGCACGTGTACCGCGGAAACGAGCCGTCGCGGTTTTCGTCGGACTACAACGACGTGGTGGTGGACAGCGGGGCGTACGTGGCTGACGGATTCGGGGGCGGGGCTCCCTCGCGCTTCCTGATCGACTGGCAGACGGCGTCCGGCGGGTCGAACGACATGCACAGCTTCGGGTTCGATCCCCAGTTCAAGGATGCGGCGGCGGATGATTTCCATCCGCTGAGCCAGTACGGGCGGTACAATCCGGAGACGAAGAAGTTCGTGAAGGACAAGGCGACCTCGAAGCTGATCGACATGGGCAACACGACCTTCCCATACGCCGCCGAGACGGCGCCGAACGGTGGACGGATCAATGTGGGGCTGTACGGGAATACGGCGCAGGCGAGCCGAAGCCCCACGAACGGGACGCTGACGGCGCTGACGATGTCGGACGGCGGCACGGTGAGGGGCGAGGCAGTGCTGTACTGGGCGTACAACGGGTTTGCGGACAACACGCGGGTGAACATCAAGTTCTCGGGCGACGGGGGCAAGACGTGGCAGTCCATTACGAACGGCATCTACATCAACCAGAACGGGCAGGCGTGGAACACGACGAATTTTCCCAGCACGTCGATGGGGGTGTGGAAAATCGAGTTGGCTGGCAACACGAACGTCTACGGCCGTACGGAGACACTGTTCGCCATCAAGAACGATCCGGCGAACTACTACGTGAACGACGCGGCAACGGACGGAGACGTGTACTGCACGGCGGCGGGGAAGACGTCGAACGACGGGTTGTCGCCGGCGACGCCGATGCTGTCGCTGGAGACGTTGCTGGGGCGGTACAAGGTGGAGCCGGGGGACACGGTGTACGTGGACACGGGGACGTATCCGAGGACTTCGACGCTGACCATCGCGATATCGACGCCGGGGGCGACGAACAACCTGGTGATCCAGGGGAGCACGAACGAGGCCGCGGGCGGGAGCTTGTTCACGAATTCGGCGGCGTCGGCGGTGCTCGAGCTGTCGGGTTCGCAACAGATCGAGATGCGGGACATCCGGTTGGCCGGGGGCAACACGGGGCTGGCGCTGACGGAATCGAGTTCCAACCGTTTTTACCACGTGGTGTCGACGGGGGCGAAGTACAGTTCGTTCCTGCTGGGCGCAGCATCGGACCAGAACGAGTTCGTGCAGTGCGCGGCGCTGAATGCGTTCCGGACCGGATTCTACATGGTCAGGCCGCTTGTCCCCACAATCCCCGCCGCCACCAACCGGTGGATCGGGGGCGTGGTTTCGTCGGCGTACCCGGCGGAAGACGGGACGCCGGTCTCGACGGGCAAGCTGGTGAGCGTGGCCTCCGGGCGCCTGTACGTGAGCAACAGCGTGTTCGTGGCGAACCAGCCGACGTTCGACGTGTACGATGCGGGGGTGGGAGGGGTGGCGGGCGACTACAACTTCTACTGCATGCCGCATGCGGAGTCTCGCCTGGGGCGGTTGGCCCTGGGCGAGATTTATGGCGTGAACGAGGCGAGTTTCGGGGCCCTGCCGGCTTGGCAGGCTTGGAGCGGCTGCGATGCCCATTCGCTGGTGGGCAATCCGCTCTTTGCGGA
Source organism: Kiritimatiellia bacterium (assembly GCA_017527155.1). Lineage (GTDB taxonomy): Bacteria > Verrucomicrobiota > Kiritimatiellia > CAIQIC01 > Lenti-01 > CACXEY01. Next base: position 30,114 of record JAFXQI010000043.1, on the reverse strand, counting down.
CCTGGCGGGCGGAGACCTGCACCCCAAGAGCCAGGGCGGGAGGTATTCCCCGGCGGAGGAGAAGTGGGTGAACGACGAGGTCACATCGCCGTTGGTCGACACGGCGGATCCTGACTATCCGTTCGCGGCGGAACCGGCCCCGAACGGCGGGCGGGCGGACATGGGATTCTGGGGGAACCACGCGCTGGCGAGCAAGACGCCGACGAACCAGGCGTCGTATGTAATCGCGACACTCAACGGCGGCGGGGTGGTGTCGAACAAAGTGACGCTTTCCTGGATTCCGCAGGGCGTGGCGACAGGGGCGGAGCAGCGCGTCCGCATCATGGTTTCGACCAACGGCGGGGAAAGCTTCACGGCGGTGTCGAACAACGTGCCTTCCGCGGCGGGGTCAATCCAGTGGGATGCGTCGGGGCGGGCATCGTGCCCCACGATGCGCTGGCAGGTGCAGAACATGACGAACACGAGCTGGACAGTCCAGTCGGAAGCGGACTTCCTGCTGAGAAACGGTCCGATGTCGTATTACGTGAACGACGGGGAAACGGCGGGCGACGTGTACTGCACGGCAGCGGGGGCCCCGGAAAACAGCGGGACCGTGCCGGGGAGTCCGCTGGACTCGTTGGTGGCGGTGCTGGAACGGTACGATCTCGAGCCGGGGGACACGGTGTACATGGATGCCGGGAGCCATGCCTTCGAAAAGGCCGTGGCGTGGGATTACACGGACGGCGGAACGGCCGCGGCGCCGGCGGTGTTGCAGGGCAGCACGAACGCGGCGGCCCCGACGGTCTGGACCGGGGCGGGGCTGCGGCTGGGGAACGTCCGCGGGGTGGAAATCCGCGACGTGGCATTCCGGGGGGTGGAGAAGACGGCCGAGGCGGTGGGGGTCAAGAATGCCGAAAACCTGGTGCTGGACGGCGTGGATGTGCGGGGGGCAAAGGGCAACGGCTTCGAAGTGGAGTCCTCGGCTGAGATCACGTTGCGGCATTTCTCTGCCTCCGGTTCCAGGACGAACGGGGTCGCGGCCGGGGGCGTGAAGGGACTGCATCTGGAATCGGGCGTGCTGGCATCGAACGCGGTTTCGCTGCTGGTGCGTTCGGCGCTGTTGAACGGCACCGGGAGCGGGTACACCAATTCGTACGTGACGATGACGAACTGTTCGCTGGATGCGTCGGGGTACCGTGTCCCGGCCATCGAGCTGCGCGGGACGCTGATGGCGGACTACAACAACTACGACGTGAAGAACGGCGGGTTGGTGGCGGTGTCGTACCTGGGCTCCTTCCTGAAGGAATACAATTCGGTCGGGGATTGGAGCGCGGAGAGCGGGATGGACAGGCACAGCCTGTCGCACGACCCGCAGTTCGCGGACGCGGCGGCGGGCGACTTCCGCCTGAAGAGCCAAGGGAACGGCGATGCCACGACATCGTCGTTGGTGGACGCGGGGAATCCATTGTCTGCGTGCACGGCGGAGCCGGACCCGAACGGTGGGAGAATCAACATCGGGCGCCACGGCAATACCCCGCTTGCGGCGAAGACGCCGACGAATGCGATGCTGACGCTGGTGTCGTTCCACGATGGTGGGCGAGCGAGCGGAACGAACGCCGTGGTCGCCTGGAACTACACGGGAAAGGACTCGGACAAGCTGAAGATTTCGTACTCGGCAGACGGCGGGGCGACGTGGACCGTGCTGGCGACGGGCGTGTCGGCGGGCCTGGGGAGCTGGACGTGGAACACGGAAACGAGTGCACAGTCCGTGCAAGCGAAGCTGAAGTTGGAGAGTGCGACCACGAACGCGATCACCGATGGCGTGTTCTCGGTGCGCAACACGCCGTTCACGTTCTACGTGAACGACGGGAGCAGGACGGGGGACGTGTACTGCACGGCGGTGGGCCGGAACACGAACGACGGGTTGTCTCCGGCGACGCCGATGCTGAATCTGAACAGCCTGCTGGAGAAGTACGATCTGGAGGCGGGGGACACGGTGTACATCGACACGGGGACGTACGACCCCGGGGTGAATCCCTGGCGGATCACCCAGGCGGATTCGGCAGGCATCGACGAGGACGGGAAGGTGAAAGAACCGGCCGTTGTGTTCCAAGGGGCGACGAACTCGCTGTTGAACGGGACCGTCCTGAACCGCAACGGGCAGGAAATCGGGATCCAGGTGGACTATGCGGCGGGCGTGGAGTTGCGGAACATCACGGTGTCGAACACGTCGGGGCAGGCGGTGTCCATCAACAATTCGCATGCTGTGAAGCTGGAGTGGATGGTGGCCAATCAGGCGAATTCGGGCTTCTACCTGTCGACGGGCGCGGGGAGCGGGCTGGAAGTGCGGCGTTGCGTGACGCTGAATGCGCAGAACGGTGTGTCGGTCATGTCCCGCGACACGCGCACGACGAACGTGGTCGTGTTCCCTTTGATCGAGAACTGCGTGTTCTGGGGGACGTCGGGGTATGCGGTGAAACTGGGCGCCGAGCACCGCGCGACGGTGCGCAACAGCATCCTGTCGGTGTCGCCGGGGCACTATGTCTACGGGTTGGACAGCCGTGCGCAACTGACGGCAGACTACAATGCGGTCCCCGTTTCCGACGGGGTGCGGGTATACGAGGAGCGGCAGGACAAAATGGTGGCGCCGGTCCCGGTCGTCTACGAATCGCTCGGCGCATGGGCAGAGGCGTCGGGACAGGATTTGCACTCGTACGACGGGGTGCCGAAGATTGCGGACACAAACAATTATGACTTCCACCTGCTCAGCCAGACGGGCCGCTGGAATGCCGTGACGGAGAAATGGGTGAAAGACAAGGAAACCTCTCCCCTGATCGATGCGGGGGCGCCCGAAACGGAGTTCGCCTCCGAGCTGGCCCCGAACGGGGGGCGGGCGAACATCGGCCTGTACGGAGGGACGGAATTCGCGTCGAAGACGCCGACGAACTCGCTGGTGCGGTTGCTGACGCTCAATCGGGGGGGGGTGGCGTCGGGGCTGGTGTCGCTGAACTGGCTGGTGACCGGGGCGGCGACGGGGGCGGTGTTCGACGTGGAGTTCTCCCCCGACGACGGGGCGAGCTGGCAGAGGATCGCGGGGGGGCTGTCGGCGGCGTTGGGCGGATTGAGGTGGAACAGTTCGGCCGTGGCGTCGACGCCGATAGGGCGGTGGCGTTTGACGGATGCCGGAAGCGGGAAGGTGTGGGCGACGAGCGAGGCAGCCTTCGTGTTGCACAACGGTGGCATCGCGTACTACGTGAACGATTCCTTCGTGGACGGGGACGTGTACTGCACGGCGCCGGGCGCCTCCTCGAACACGGGCCTGACGCCGGATTCCCCGAAGCGGTGGATGTCTGAGATCATCGAGGCCTACAATCTCGAGCCGGGGGATGTCGTTTACGTGGATACGGGCGATTATCTGGTGGACTCCGAAACCGTTTGGGGCGATTTGGATTCCGGTGCGATTGGCGGCGGGAGCGGGGAACGGGTGTTGTTGCAGGGGAGTACGAACGAATCGGAGGGCGGAAGCCGGTTCATTCTGGCATCGGAAGAACAGAATGGCATCGTCTTCGACGGAGCGTACGGAGTGGAATTGGACAGCCTCACGGTGGTGGGCGGTGCAAGTTCAATCGGGCTGTCGGAAAGTTACAACATCGAGGGGCGCTGGCTGCGATTGCAGGATGCCTCGAACGCCGTGGTCGTCAACCAGTCCTCGAACGTGGTCTTGGACCATGTGGTTTTGAGAAACAACGGTATAGGGGTGTCGGTGAGCGGTCTACGAACCGGCGACGTGCTGGTGAACCACAGCGTACTGTGGGGGAACCGGTACGGAATCCACGTGAACCAAGCCAAAGTGGCGATGAGCAACTCGATTGTCCATGCCGAGGGAAACGGGAGCTTTGCCTACTATGTGCGGGCCGACCGACCGCCGTTCTCCCTCCGCGGTGACTACAACGGACTGCACGTGGCGGATCGCGGGCAGGTGGCGGGGTATCAGACGGGGAATGATGCATCGGCGCGAACGTCGGTGTACGCAACGGTGTCGGCCTGGGGGAACTTCAGCGGAAACGACACTCATTCGTTGCCGAACGATCCGCGGGTGGCGGACGCGGCGGCGGGCGATTTCCATCTCAAGAGCCAAGGCGGGAGGTTGCACTGGAACGAGGACGGGACTGCGGCATGGGTTTTCGATCCGGTCTCGTCGACGTTGCTGGACGCGGGCAATCCGGCGGACGCCAGCTGGACGGCGGAGCCGGACCCGAACGGGAGGCGGCTGAACATCGGCCTGTACGGGGGCACGGCGGAGGCCAGCCGTTCGGTGGCGGCGGGCACTCTGACGCTGCTCTCGCTGAACGACGGCGGCACGGCGAGCGGGGAGACGGAATTGCTGTGGACGGTGGGCGGGGCGGCGACCAACTACTCGGTGTGCCTGGACTACTCGCCGGACAACGGAAACTCGTGGACGAACATCGTGTGCGGAATTCCGGCGACGGAAGGGCGGTATCTGTGGGACAGCACGGACTACGGCCGCTCTGCGCTGGGCCGCTGGCGGGCGTACTGCGTGGAAAACACGTCCATCGAGGCGGCGAGCCTGTCCACGTTCGTATTGCGCAACGGCGGATCGATCTACTACTACGTAAACAATGCGCTGGAGACAAACGACGTGTACTGCACGGCGGCGGGGGATGACGGAAACGACGGTCTGACGACCGGGACGCCGAAAGCGAGCGTACAGGCCATTCTGGATGCCTACGAACTGGCGCCGGAGGACGTGGTGTTGGTGGATGCGGGGACCTATTCGCTGACAAGCCCGCTGGTGATCGACCAGACCGATTCGGGGTGGTTGGACGAAAAAGGGAATCCCTGCTACGTGACCATCCAGGGCAGCACAAATCCCGCGGCTCCGACCGTGCTGATGACCCCGTCGCGGTCGTACGACTGCGTAGTCAAATTTTCCTACGCGGAATATGTGAAATTGAAGGACTTGACGGTGCGGAACGCCGTAACGGGTGTCGATTTCGACCATGCGGTCGGTTGCCGGCTGGAGAATATGGTCGCGCGGGAAAATAATAACAGTGGCGTGAATCTTGGGGTCTACTGTGCAAGCAATGTCCTGCAGAACACCATCCTGTGGAACAACCTCAGCCGGACGGGAGGCGTGGCGGTGGCGGTGGGGCAAGCCGACGTGCAACTGGAGAATTGTGTGCTGTGGGGCAGCCCGATTTCCATCCAAATCGACCAAGGCAGCGTGTGCATGACCAACAGCGTGGCGTATGCGAGCGGAAGTTCGGGACGCATGTGTCTGTTTGGTGTGTCCTCCTCTCCTGAATCGTTTTCCGGTGATTACAATTGCTATTACGCGGCAGACAGCGCCTTGATTGCGGAAAACCGACTGATGACAGGCGGCTCCGACTATTACAACAACTTGCCCGCGTGGCGCGGTGCGACGGGCGGGGACCGGCACAGCATGCTGGTCGACGCGGATCCGGGATTCGTCAACGCGAACAGGGGCAATTTCCATCTGGTGAGCCGGATGGGGTCTTATCCCGACTGGCAGGCGGACGCGGACTTGACGAATTCGGTGCTGATCGACGCGGGATGCCCGGCGAGCGGGTGGGAGAACGAGCCGGAACCGAATGGCGGCATCGTGAACATCGGGGCGTTCGGGAACACGGCGCAAGCGTCGCTGTCGGAGACGGGCAAGTGGGTCCGCGCGGTCTCCTACAACGAGGGAGGGACGATGAGTTCCGACGTGTTGCTGTACTGGAACTATGGAGGGATGGGACCGGGGACGAAGGTGCGGTTGGACTACTCGATCGACTACGAGGAGACTTGGCAACCGATCGTGACGGATTTGGAGGTGGGGCAGCGGGAGTACGAGTGGGACGTGTCGCAGTTGCCGTTGTGCCTGGCGCTGAAGTGGCGCATCCAGGTCCAGGACGAACTCGAGGTCCAGGACGCGACGGACAACTTTGCGATGGTGAAGACGCACACGTACGACTACTACATCAATGATGCCTCCAGGGACGGCGACGTGTACTGCAAGGCGGCGGGCATGTCGTGGTACGACGGGGCGACGGGGACGAACGCGGCATCGCCGCTGGACAGCCTGAACGACCTGCTGGCGCTGTATCCGGTGGGGGCGGGCGACCGGATATTCATCGACACGGGCACGTACGAGCTGATGGACGCCATCCGTTTCACGGACCAGCAGATGGGAGCGCAGGGGATGCCGCTGGAAATCATCGGGAGTGCGAACTGGGTTGCGGGGGGGACGCTGTTCACAGGATTTGAAGGACGGCATGACGGACTCCAGCTGGTGAACATCCGGTACGTGGAGTTGTCGAACCTGCGGTTCACGGAGATGCGCAACGGGTTGGCGATGCAATATGCGGACGGAATCAGGCTGAGCGGAATCGAGTCGTTCGGGAACCGGACGAACGGGATTTCGGCAGTGTCTTGCGGTGCTGTGGACATTGCGAACAGCCTGCTGTACCGGAATGGCTCTTTCGGCTACGCTTCCGAAGGCCAGAAGGGGAGCAACACGGTCCGCAATGCGACGTTCTGGGGGAACGGCCGCGGGGCGGTGCGGAACACACTGGGGACATTGGACATCCGCAACAGCATCCTGGTTCAGACGAACAAGATGGCCTTGTGCTTCATCAACGGGAACGCGAACATCCAAGGAGACTACAATCTCTACCAAGTGCCGGAAGGCGGGCTGGTGGCAACGAATTCGTATCTGAAGGCGGCCTACTGGAACCTTTCGCAGTGGATGGATGCCAACAACAACGTGCACAGTTGGGTGGGCGATCCGCTGTTCGCCGACGCGGAGAACGGCGATTTCCATCTGCAAAGCCGCGCCGGGCGCTGGCATGCTGGAACGTGGGTGGTGGACGCGGACACGTCGTGGGCCATCGATGCGGGCGATCCGGCCGCAATGGTTGGGCATGAACCCGCGCCCAACGGCGGGCGGATCAACTTGGGCCGCTATGGCGGGACGGAGATGGCTTCGAAGACGGATTCGAGCGTGCCGGGGGTGTATCCGTTGACCTTCCGGGATGGCGGTGTCGCGTCGTACGGGCAGTTGCTGGCGTGGCTGTACCGGGGGCTGGCGACAAGCAACCGCGTGGACGTCCAATACGCCCCGGACGGCGTGACGTGGCAGACGGTGGACACCGTGCGGATCAACCAGAGTCCCTACGAGTGGCTGAGCACGGATGATCCGTCTCCCGAGGCCCTCTGGCGGGTGGTGCTGGTCGGCAACACCAACGTGGTCGGGGCGACGGACACGACATTCATCTTCCGGCCGAAGCCGTTGATCTACTATGTCAACGATAGTAGCCGGACGGGAGACGTGTACACGACGGCGGTGGGGAGTTCGACGAACCGGGGGTATCGTCCGGAGAGCCCGCTGGATTCCGTGCAGTCGGTGTTTGCGCGCTACACGCTGGCTGGTGGCGACCGGGTGCTGATCGACACGGGCACGTATGAGGCGGATGAACCCTTGACCCTGACATCGGTGCACAGCGGTAGGGCAGCCGCGCACGTCGGCATCGCGGGCAGCACGAACGAGGCCGCCGGCGGAAGCTGGATCGTGGCGGCGGAGGGGATGGACCGTCCGGCGTTTGACCTGTACGGGGTGTCCTACATCGACCTTTCCGATTTGCACATCGGCGGCTTCACCAACGGCGTGGCTTTCGACCAGAACGCTTCCTATTGTGTCCTCTCCAACCTCGACGTGACGGAGTCGTCGGGCGAAGGCATCACGATTTCTCAATCGCGCTACATCGACCTGCAGCGTGTGCTGGTCAGGAACGGGATGACGAACGGCATCGGCATCAGCCAATCCACGTACACCACGATGGACGGATGCGTGGTGTGGTCGAACGCGGCCTCCGCGCTGATATTCGGGCAAGGGGCGCAACTCGGGATCACCAACTCGGTCCTGTCGGCGTTCGGGGTCGGGAACTATTGCATCGAGTCGCCGACGAACATCTCGTTGCAGGCGGACTACAACGACCTGTACGTGGCGGGGGGCGCGGAGGTGGCGTCGGTGAACGGGATGCAGTATCCGAGGACTCCGCAGTGGGTGGCGGCGTCCAGGCAGGACATCCACTCGCTGAGCGCGGATCCGCTGTTCGCCGATCCGGCGAACGGGGATTTCCATCCACGGAGCCGGGCGGGGCGGTACGACCCGAAGACAGGCAGGTGGGTGAAGGACACGGCCGTGGCCGGGATGCCGGACTATTCGCCGCTGATCGACATGGGATCGACCAACGCGCCTTGGGCGGACGAACCCGCGCCGAACGGCGGGCGGAGGAACATCGGCCTCTACGGCGGGACGTGGCAGGCGAGCAAGAGCAACACGAACGCCTGGTTCCAGGCCGTGACGGCGATGGCCGGCGGTTTGGCGGAGGGGACGTTCTACCTGGTCTGGGGCTGGGGCGGGGCGATGGACCCGAACGCGGACGCGATGCTGTGGTATTCGTACGACGACGGGCAGAACAACTGGGTGTACATCGGCACGGCCAAGGCCGGGGCCGGGCAGTACTACTGGGAAAGCGCAAAGACCCAGGCGGGAACGTTCCGCTGGCCGACGAGCCCGGCAGCGCGCTGGAAGATCCACCTGACGGACAACACGAACGTCTGGGACATGACGGACGTGCGGTTCGGCCTGCACAACAGCCCGTTCACCTTCTACCTGAACGACCTGTCGCAGGACGGCGACATCTACACGACGGCCGTCGGCAACGACGCGAACCTCGGGTGCTATCCGGCGGCCCCGCTGCTCACCCTGCAGGCGCTCCTCGAGAACGAGGATTTCGAGCCGACGGACCAGATTCTGGTGGACACGGGCACGTATTATCTAGGCGACACGAACCGGCCGATTTCGTGGGAAGCGGCGGATTCCGGGGCGCAGGGCAAGCCCGTGGTGCTGGCCGGCAGCACGAACGGGTCCGTGTTCGTGGCGTCGAACCTCTTCGCAGCGGGACACATCTTCACGTCCGAGGCGAGCTGGCTGGACATCCGGGACATTGCCCTTCTGGGAGGTCCGGTGGTGTTCAACGGTTCCAGCCTCGTGGTGTCGAATCTCGCGGTGAGCAACGGGACGCTGGCCATCCAGAGCGAGAATTCGCTCTTCAGCGGGGCGGACGTCTGGCGCGGATCGGCGACGGTCGCGGGGAGCGGCAACCGCGTGGAGGGACTTGAAACACGCTGGGGCACCGTGACCCTGACGGGGACGAACGTGGCGCTGGTGAACTCGCTGGTGTACGTGACGAATGCGTCTGCGACGGGCATTGCGGTGCGGGCGGTAGGCGCGGCCGTGTCCAACAGCACGGTTGTGGCCACGCGCGGCACGGCGGTGGCCAAGGAGCTCTCCGGGGCGCTGTGGCTGGGGCACAACATCCTGGTGGCCGGTACAACGTCCGGGAACGGCAGCGCCATCGACTGGAAGGACGGCGGTCTGGTCTCCGACTGGAACGACCTCGTGGCCGGGCCGGATGCGTGGATCGGAAGCCGGCACGGCAAGTGGGAACGTCTGGCGTACTGGCAGACGGCGTCCGGGCAGGATGCGCACAGCGTGAGTTTCGAGCCGGGATTCCAGAACGAACAGGCGGGCGACTTCCACCTCAATTCCAAGGTCGGCCGCTACAAAGACGGCGACTGGAAGACCGACGGAGAGCATTCGCCGGTCATCGACCTGGGCAATCCTTCGCTGGGCAGCGGCAACGAGCTGATGCCGAACGGCTACCGCCGCAACCTCGGTGCCTACGGCGGCACGCCGCAGGCCTCGAAGAGCTTGACGAACCGGTGGGTGACGGCGCTGACGGCGAACGACGGCGGCGTGCTCAAAGGCAGCAATGTCGTGTTGCGCTGGGCGGCGGGCGGCATCACCGGTACCGAGACCGCGACCATCGCCTATTCGGCGGACGGCGGAACGACCTGGTCGAACATCGCCATCGGCGTCTCGCTCTCCACCACGCCCAGCGGAGGGGAGTGGACGTGGAACTCCGCGGCGCTGCCGAACAGCTTCAATGCCCTGTGGCGTATCACGGTGGACGGCAGCGGCGAGTACGACGTGTGCGACAAGCCGTTCTCGTTGCGCAACAAGGTGCAGGCGTTCTACGTGAACGACGCCCTTGACGCCGACGACATCTACTGCACGGCCGCGGGGTCCGTGACGAACAACGGGCTGACGGCGGCCACGCCGAAGGCGACGCTGCAGGCCATCCTCGACGAGTACGACCTCGAGGGCGGCGACACCGTTTACGTGGATTCCGGGGCCTATCCCGAATCCGTCCGGGTCATCTGGTCCCGCAGCGGCGAGGAGGGCGTGCCCGTCCGGATTGTCGGCAACACCAACCTTCTGGGCAAGACGATGTTCAGCGGCTCCGGCAGGACGAACTACGTGTTCGACGTCAAGGCGTCCGACTTCGAACTCAGCCACCTGGGCCTGACGGACGCGGCGAACGGGGTGATGCTGGAGACGAACGTGAACGTGACCCTGTCGGGGATGCTGTTCCAGAAGAGCACGAACGGCGTGGTTGCGCTGGCAACCACCAACCTGGCCATCCGCAATTCCGCGTTCTGGAACACGCAGGTGGGCGCGGACATTGCCTGGGCGAGGGACACGTCGCTGGAGAACCTGACTTTCGCGCTGCCGACCCGCGCGGCGCTGAAGCTGTCGAACCTCGAAGGGGCCAACCTCATCCAGAACAACATCTACGTGCCGACCAATGGGGCGGCGGTGTATGCAATCGGGTCGGAGACTTCGATCCTCCAGAACGCGTCGATGGACTACAATCTGTACGACTTCGGCGCGGAGACCTCCTCCGGGGACGTACACGGCTGGTTCTTCGCCGGCGCTCCCGCGGACATGCGCCACTGGCATCTGGAGATGCGGAACGACTGGCGCAGCGCCATCACCAACGCCGACCTCTTCCAGCTCTCCGCGGCGAGGTTCGACGCGCATCCGAAGTCCACGGTAGGCCGGTTCCTCGCCACGGCAGTGGGCGGCTCTTGGAAGAAGGACTCCGTGACCTCCTGGGCGGTGGACCACGGCAATCCGTTCGAGAGCCTTGGGGCCGAACCCAAGGTGAACGGCGGTCGCCGGAACATCGGCGCCTACGGCGGGACGGTCCAGGCGAGCAAGAGCGCGACGAACATGTGGGACCGCTACGACCTGCGGACGCTGGACGGCGCGGCCCAGACGTTGCGGAGCACGGACCCCGACTGGCCGCTGGTGTGGTCGGCGGAACTGCTCGGCACCAACAAGAACGAGAACGTCATCGTGTGGTTCACGAGCACGGGCGAAGATCCGAAGGGCTGGATCGAGCTCACCCGCTGCGACGCCTTCAGCGAGCACTTCCTCTGGAACATCGCGGACGAGAAGTTCCTGACGGGGTCCGGCCAGTGGCTGATCACGGACACGGCGAGCAACATCCTGGCCATCAGCAGCGCGAACCTGACGATCACGCGCGACCCGCTGGGCATCTCCCGGGCGCCCTACGACGCGAACGGCCTGATGCGCTTCGAGTGGAAGGGCGGCCTCGGCGGCCAGCACTACTGGATCCTCTATTCCGACGACTTCGGGAAGAGCTGGTGCATGTGGCCCGCCCGCTACAACGGCCCGGCTAAGATCCACCGGAGCAACTTCACGCTCTCCGAAGGCGAAGCGACCTCCACGTTCGAGGACCGCACGTCCTACGAGCACCGGACGCGCTGGTACACCATCACGACCAACGACCCGACGTCGATGATGACGAACGGGGTGTATGTGCCCTGACCGGGCAGGTTCCCCGCCGGAACGCCGCCTCCCTGCGGAGGCGGCGTTTTGGCGTCAGCGCCAGCGGGTGGGATGGGCGGGGTGGGGGTATGTCGGGCTGGTGCTGTTCCTGCTGTTCTATCCGTTCGGGAGCGATGGCGATCCGGCCCTCTGGAAGGAAATCCTGCCGTACGGCATCCATGCCGGGATGTGGGCGGGGTTGGTGTGGAGCCTCTGGCCGTTGGCGAAAGGCCGCCGGGAGGGGCAGTGGATGCTGTTCGGAGTGCTGGTGCTGGCCGGTGGATTGAGCGAAATCGTGCAGGGCTGGGTCGGCCGCATGCCGGAATGGCGGGACTGGGGGCTGGACACGCTGGGGGCGTCGGTGGCGTTCCTGTACGGGCGCGGATGGAGGAAGTCTGGCGTGGGGCTGGGCGTGGCGGTCGCGGCGATGTTGCTGGCGTTCGTCGGTTTCCGGTGGAACGAGGAATGGCGGGCCCATCCGGTGCTGGCCGACAGTTCCCAGCGCTGGAGCCGCTACCGCTGGGAGCGGAACGGGGTCCGGTTGCGGCGCGGGAAACGCTTCTTCCGGGTCGTGCGGGATGCGGAGAAGCCCGGAGCGTATCCGGGAATCTTCCGGCTTCCCTTGCGCCACGATTGGACGGGAAGCCGGGGGATGGAACTCGAAATCTTCTGGCCGAAGCGCAATGGCGGGCCGGGAATCCTGGGCATCCGTGTTGACGACCGGAATGGCAATCCCCCGTACGACGACCGCTGGCAGACCGAGGTCGATGTCACGAACGGTTGGAATGTCCTGGTTCTCGACCGCGACTGGTTGATTACGCCCGGCGGGCGCGAAATGGATCGGCAGGGCATCCGCACGTGGGGTGTCTTCGTGGTGGACAGCCCGAAGACGAACTACTTCGGTCTGGCCAAGGCCCGGTTGCTTGTCGATTGAGCCAGTGCGAAAAAGCGTGAAATCGGAGGGCGGATGTGGGAAAAGGAGAGGATGCGTCCCGGGAAGGGGCGCGGAACGAGGTTTTGGACATGACGATCGACGTGACGAAGGATACGGAATTGCAGATGGACCGGGTGAACCGCGAGGCGGGGCGCGCGGGGGAGGGGTGTGCGCCGAAAGGGGCGTTCTTCCGGAAGGTGGATTGGTGGGCGTTCTGGGTGGCGTCGCTGGTGGCGGGGGCGGTGTATTTCTTTACGCTCGCGCCGACGGTGACGCTCGAGGACAGCGGGGAGCTGGCCGTCGCCAGCGACTGGCTGGGGGTGCCGCATCCGCCGGGGTATCCGATCTGGACGCTGCTGACGTGGTTCTTCCAGTGGGTGTTCCATTGGGTGCAGTACAACGGGCATCCGAATCCGGCTTGGGGGGTGGGGCTGGCGAGTGCGGTGAGCGGGGCGTTCGCGTGCGGGTTGCTGGCGCTGCTGGTGTGCCGGAGCGGGGCGGATGTGCTGGGGTGCATCGCGGGGGGGCGCGGGGAGGTCAAGGCCGGGGAGGGTGAGGCGCCGTGGGCGAAGGGGGTGTGCCTGGCGGCGGGGGTGACGGCGGGGTTGCTGCTGGCGTTCAGTCCGGTGCTCTGGAGCCAGAGCGTGATCGTGGAGGTGTATTCGCTGAATGCGCTGTTCCAGATGGCGATCCTCCTGCTGATCTACATGTGGATGTGCCGTCCGAAGAGCGACGGGCTGCTCTGGGCGGCGGCGTTCTTGTTCGGGCTGGGGTTGACGAACCACCAGACGCTGCTGTTCCTGGGGGCGGGACTGGCGGTGGCGGTGCTGATGAAGGATACGGGGCTGTTCCGGGACTTCGCGCTGGCGGCGGTGCTGGTGGGGATTCCGTTCGTGCTGGCGGCGAAGGGAGTGCAGCTGTTCGTGGACCCGGAGGCGCTGGCGGAGCAGCTGCGGATGGGGCCGGAGCAATTGCAGCGGTTCGCGTTCGACGACCGGCTGTGGAAGTGGTCGTGCGGGCCGGACACGAAGCCGTTCTGGCTGTACAATTACCTGTTCCTGGCGATCCCGGTGTCGCTGTGGGTGGGCAAGGCGACGGAGCGGCTGGAGTGGCGCCGGCGGCTGGCGGTCGGTGCGGCGGCGGTGCTGTCGCTGCTGGTGCTGGTGCACGTGGGGCACGCGGTGTGCGCGTCGGAGGGGGCGAAGGCGGCGGAGGGGTGGTCGGCGAACCTGTTCTCGCTGTCGGTTCCGGCGTCGGAGCGGGCGACGCCGTTTGCGCAGTGGCTGTGGACGGCGGGTCCGGGGAGCGGCGCGATGGCGCTCCTGACGGTGCTGTGCCTGGTGCCGCTGGGGCTGGCGATGTCGAAGCTGCCGCACGCGAAGACGGTGGCGGTGTCGATTTTGCTCGCGGAGCTGGGAGTGGCGTTCTACCTCTACCTGCCGCTGGCGAGCGACCAGAATCCGCCGATGAACTGGGGCTATGCGCGCACGTGGGAGGGGTTCATGCACGCGGTGACGCGCGGGCAGTATGAGGCGATCGTGCCGACGGACATCTTCAGCGACAAGTTCGTGATGCAGCTGGGCAGCTACCTGACGGACCTGCGCAGCCAGTTCTCGCTGCCGATCGCGGCAATCGGGTTCCTGCCGTTCTGCGCGTGGGGGTTCGCGGCGGGCGGGCGGCGGCGGGGGGCGTTCCCGGTGGCGCTGGGGCTGGTGCTGGCGGCGTCGGCGGTGATCGCGCTGGAGTCGGCGACGGGCTGGAAGGGGGCGGATGCGCTCTGGCGGCTGCTGCTGGCGCCGGTGCTGCTGGCGGCGGGGTGGGGGGTGTGCCTGCTGGTGGCGCTGTACCTGCGGCGCACGGCGGCGGCGTTCCGGGGGTGGACGCTGGGGACGAAGCTGATGGTGGGCGGCTTCGGCGCGGCGGTGCTGGCGGGGGTGCTGTGGATGGATGTGCTGAGCCTGAAGGCGGTGTATCCTTCGGCGGAGGCGGTCGCGCGCGCGGCGGCGGAGGGGCGCAGCCTGGAGCTGTCGGGGGCCGCGAAGGGGTTTTACCGGGCGCTGGTGTTCGGTCCCCCGGCGGCGCTGCTGCTGGCGGGATGGCTCTCGGCGAAAGCGGGGATGGATTTCGACTTCGGGGAAGGCCCGCAGGGATGGCTGATCGCGTCGCTGGTGGGATTCTTCTCGGTGAGCGTGGTGTTCCTGATTTTCCAGAATCCGTCGCTGGACATCCAGCAGCTGTTCATCGGGCGGGTGCAGTTCATCCAGAGCCACGCGCTCTACGCGCTGTGGCTGGGCTACGGCCTGCTGCTCTCGGTGGCGTGCTTCGGCCGCTGGGGCGGGGGCGCGGCTCGGCGCGGCGCGCTTTGCGCGGCGGTGCTGCTGCCGGGGGTGTTGCTCTGGCAGAACGCCTACGACGAGGAGCAGGTGCGCATCGTGGGCGGGGCCGAGCAGAACGGCCACAGCTACGGCTGGCAGTTCGGCAACTGGGGGCTGGAAGGCGTCAAGGGCATCAAAGAAGACTTCGCCTGCTGGTACGGCGGCGAAGACAGCGACGAATACAAGGCCCAGTGGGGCGCCTACTGCGCGGCGATGGGCAGCGACGACCCGCAGTACCCGCCGCCGATGACGCAGGGCGCCGTCTTCTATGGCGGCACCGACCCCGGACGCTTCGTCCCCACCTACATGATCTACTCCGCCGACGTGCGCTCCGACGTCTACCTCATCACGCAGAACGCCCTCGCCGACAACACCTTCATGAACATCACGCGCGATTTGTACGGCGACACCATCTACATCCCCTCCATGGAAGACTCCAACGCCGCCTTCCAGAAATACGTCGAGGACGTCCAGAGCGGGCGCGTCGCGGCCGGCGCCGACATCAAGTTCGAGAACGGGCGCGTCAGCGTGCAGGGCGTCGGCGGCGTCATGACCATCAACGGCCTGCTGGCCGAACTCATCTTCAAGGAGAACAAATTCCGCCACGATTTTTATGTCGAGGAATCCTACGTCATCCAGTGGATGTACCCCTACCTCACGCCCAATGGCCTCATGCTCAAGCTCAACCGCGACCCCCTCCCCGCGCTGCCCGAACAGGTGGTCAAGGACGACCACGCCTTCTGGGGCTGGTACACCGACTGGCTGCTCGGCCAGAGCGCGTTCCGGCGCGACATCTGCGCGCGCAAATCCTTCAGCAAACTGCGGAGCGCCATCGCCGGCATCTACGAATACCGTCGCATGTACGACGAAGCCGAATACGCCTACAAGCAAGCCGTCTCCCTCTATCCCCTCTCGCCCGAAGCCCTCTTCCGGCTCGCGCAGATGTACATGAAGATCCAGCGCTTCGACGACGCCCGCGCCCTCTTGGAGGACTTCGTCAAGGAAGACCCCCACAACGAGAGCGCCGCCGGTTTCCTCTCCCAGATCCAGACCACGCAGGAACTCTTCGCGCGGCGCGGCGAATACGAGCGGCGCATCGCTGCGGGCGAGACCCTGTCCTTCGACGACCGCCTGAACCTGCTGGAAATCTACCGCGCCGGCGGCCAGATGCCCCAGTACCTGCGCCTGGCGACCCAGCTCCTCGACGACCCCGACGCCCCGGTCGACGGCGTCCTGGCGGTCGCGGGCCTCTTCGCGCAGGACCAGCGCATCGACGCGATGGCCTACGCCCTGGAGACCGCGGCCCGCCGCGACCCGCGCCGACCCGACGTATGGATCAACCTGGCGGCGGCCTACGCCTACCTGAACCGCACCGACGACGCCCTCCGCAGCGTCCGCCAGGCCCTGAACGCCGGCGGCGCGCAAGCCCGCGACGCCATCCTGCAGGACCCCCGCTTCCAGATCCTGGGCAACAACGCCGAATTCCGCTCCCTCCTCCTCGGCACCCGCCCCCCCGCCGGCGGCGCTTCCGCCCCGACGCCCCCCCGCCTCGGCGCCCTCCCCAACCTCCCCGGACTCGCGAAGTGAGGCCGGGCGAGGTCCCCCCCAGTAGCCGTCGGGGCCGATTCATCGGTCCCGATGCCCCCCGGCCAGGATACCGGCGGTGGGCCGATCACGACTATGCGGGCTGGGGCTACTATCTGGTCACGTTTTCCACCGAACCACGCCGGAACTTTCTCTCGCGCATCGAGAACTACCGTGCGGTCCTTTCTCCGTGCGGAGCAGCGCTGGAGGCGGCCTGGCGCAAGATGGCGGAGGAATGTCCGCAGATTTCGCTCCGGGAATGGGCGGTGATGCCCGACCATTTCCACGGCGTCGTGGCGATGGCTCCGGGCAGCGGTCATCCGCTCGGCTGGTGGGTACGGCGCGCGAAGGCGAGGGCAACGCGGGCCATCCACCGCCTTCCCGGCGGCGCGGGACAGGTCTTCGAGGAAAACTTCCACGACTGGGTGTCGCTTGACGCGGAGATGTTCGGGATTTTCCGCGAATACACGGCGGCGAACCCGCGTCGCTGGCAGCTCCGGCGCGAGAACGCGCACCTGCTCCGTACCGTGCGCGCGGCGGCCCATCCGCGTCTGGCGGCGGCCGCACCGGGGCGGAAGT
Organism: Kiritimatiellia bacterium; assembly: GCA_017527155.1. Classification (GTDB taxonomy): domain Bacteria; phylum Verrucomicrobiota; class Kiritimatiellia; order CAIQIC01; family Lenti-01; genus CACXEY01. The sequence goes on along the minus strand of JAFXQI010000043.1, from coordinate 12,875 downwards.
GGGACGCCCTCGGCGATCTCGCCCTGCTCGACTATCCCCTGCTTTTGCCCATCGTCGTGAGCCGACGCGCGGATGCGGGGGAACGGGCGCGCGTCATTGCCGGATGGTGCGAACGGGTGCGGGGCGGTGCGATACCGGTCGGCGGATTCGTTTCGCCCGGGGAAAAAGAGGCGTTGCGAGCGCTGGCGGCGCTTCCGCGGGCGCGCGTCATACGGTTGCTGCCCTTCGGCCTCAAGGACTGGAAGCCGCACGGGCGGCAGCTCGAAAACCTTGCCGGGAGCCGCTTGCTGGTGCTCTCGTGCTTTCCCGAAGCGGTCGAAGGGTGCAACTGGGAGAACTGCCACTTCAACAATGCCGTGGCGGCGGCGCTCCCCGGGGCAGGCTCCTGACGGGGCGCGCCGATGAATCGGCGCGGCGGCGTACGCGGGAAAAGGGAAAACTCCCGCTCGGCGGATTTTTGTTTGTCCGCCCGCAGAATTGTCGTAAATTGCAGGAAACGGTCCAACAGAAAGGTCCCCCCATGAGCCATCCTCAAACCACCCTCCCGCTTTTCGCCGCGGTCGCCGCGCTTGTTTTCGGCCTCTCCGCACCCGGTGCGCGGGCGGAGGAATACGTCGTGGACGTCCGCATCGCCGCGCCGGAGGAAATCACACTGACCGTCCCCCTCGACAAAAACAACGAAGTCCACAAAGGCTTCGACGCCACCGTCCGCCATCCCATGGAATTCGAGGACGGCGAGCCTTGCGGCTACGAAGAGCGCGGCATCGGCCTTGCGCTGGAGCTGACGGATTTTTCCTGCGACGGCGAGGTAGCGGAATGCAAGATCGAGCTGGAGATTTCGCGCCTCGCCGGCTGGGACTCCCAGACCACGGTGGGCCTCTACCGCCTGCCGGTTTTCCAATCCCGCTCCTTCCAGACCGTCCCGATTTCCGCCAAGCTCGGCGAGTGGCTCATCGACGAACGATGGCACGCCAACGCACAGGACCTCCCGGATCTCGAAAAACCGTTCATCCGCATCCGCAAAGCCGACACCCCGCCCCCGGAGCCCGCCGAGTGACGCGCCTTCCTCCAGACCCGGTTTTTTCCAATCCCTGGAAAAAATTTTCCAATCATTGGAAAACTTCCGGGGCGCCCGGGCTAGGATTTCTAGGATTTCTAGAGAAACTAAAATTCCCAGGTTTTCCCATGCCGGCGGTTGTGCCGGGCGCATCCCTTTGTCCGAAACCGCCAAGATTGTCTGAAACCAAAGAAAGGCCTGCCATGAACCTGCTCAAGATCGCAAACATCCACACGCTCGTCACGATGGACGACGAGTTCAACGTTCTGCACGACGTCGACGTGCTCGTCCGCGACGGCCGCATCGAGGCCGTCGGGCGCGGCCTCGCCGCACCCGAGGGCGCACGCGTCCTCGACGGGCGCTGATGCGTCGCGTCCCCGGTTCTACCAGACCCTCACCCGCAACATCCCCGCCGTACAGCGCGCTCCGGGTCTGACCCCGCGCCAGATCATTGACAAGTTCAAGACCCTCTAGATGGTGGACGTCATCCTGCCAACCACCGACGGACGCACCATCACCCTCCCGCGCCACATCGAGCCGCGCGAAGACACCGCCCTCCTGCTCGCCCAGCTCGACCTGACCCTTCCCGCCCAGCCGCCGCCCAAGGTCTCGCCCTCCCTGTCTCCCCGCATGAACACAGTCGTGTAGTGGAGACCTCCGAGCAAAATCTTAGGAAACTCGTGGGTTTTACCCTCGAATATGGAAACTCGGGCTATTTCCGAAACCGCCCGATCCACACCGATTGTTCCGATTCCCTTTTCCGGCTCCGTCCGGCGGGGTGTTTTTCATGGGTGGAGAATGAGGTCTGGATGATGGAAAATGGAGGGGTTTTCCATAATCTCGAATGTGGTGGAAGCGGAGGGGGAAAGAGGGGGCGGAGGGGATATTCAGGGAACGGCGGAGAGGGTCCGGATGAGGGCGGGGAGGGCGGGGGCAAAACCTCACGCGGAGGCGCGGAGGCGCGGAGGGCTTGGGTGGGGGAATTCACACGGAGCGCTTGGAGAAAGGAAACAAGACGGTTTTCTCTCCGCGCCTCCGCGCCTCCGCGTGAGAAAAAAGTCTCCACCCACGCCTCCCGGCGTTTCTGCGGGGTCACTCGGCGGCGAGCCAGGGGCGGGCTTTGGTGGCGAGGTCGCGGCGGAGGGGGAGGGCGTCGGGACGGAGGCGGGCGCCGGCGCGGCGGGCGGCGAGGAGGCGCTTGACCGCCAGGGGGCCGAGGCCGGGGACGCGGAGGAGGTCGTCGCGGGTGGCGGTGCGGAGGCGGACGGGGAAGCGTTCGGGATGGGCGCGGGCCCAGGCTTCCTTGGGGTCGATGTCGAGGGGGAGGTTGCCGGCGGGATCGAAGCCGATCTCGGCGGAGGAAAAGCCGTATTTGCGGAGGAGGAAGTCGGTCTGGTAGAGGCGGTGCTCGCGGCGGAGCAGGTCGGCGTTGGTCGCGGTGGAGGTCTCTCCGGGGAGGGCCGGGTCGCCGAGGCCGCGCTGGTAGGCGGAGAAGTAGATGCGGTGCAGGCGGAGGCGGTCGTAGAGGCCGCCCATGTAGCGGACGATCTCGCGGTCGGTTTCGTCGGAGGCGCCCACGACGAACTGGGTCGTGGCCTTGACGCGGGCGCGCGGCATGCCGGGCGCGGTCAGCGCGGCGATGCGCTTGAGGGGCGCGATGACGGATTTCAGGTAGTCCTTGCGGGCGGAGAGCCTGGCGAAGTGGCGTTCGCCGGCGGTCTCGATGTTCAGCGAGACGGTGGAGGCCAGCTGCACGGCGCGCTCGATGGCGGCGTCGGAGGCGCCGGGGATGATCTTGAGGTGCAGGACGCCGCGGAAGCGTTCGCGGCGGCGCAGGATTTCGGCGGTGGCGATGAGGCGGTCCATCGCGGCGTCGGGGGTCGAGGGGACGCCGCTCGTCAGGAAGATGCCGAGGACGCGGCCGGAGTTCCAGTAGGGCATGAAGGCGCGGACGGTTTCTTCGGGGGAGAGGGCGTAGCGGCGGACGGCGTCGCGGCCCGCGCGGAGGGGGCAGTAGCGGCAGTCGTTGGTGCAGGCGTTGGAGAGGAGGGTCTTGAACATCAGGCCGCGGCCGCCGCTCTGGAGGGTGACGGGGTAGAGCCAGCGGTCGTCGAGGCCGCGGCGGCGGTGGTCGTCGGACGTGGTACCGCAGGCGCAGGAGAGGTCGTACTGGGCGTCGGCGGCCAGGGTCTCGAGCTTGTCGCGGAGGGTGGGGGCTGTCTGGAGGAAGGGCATGGGAGGAATGATATGTGAACCGGTGTTCCGATGCAAGAGCGGGTTTCGGAGGTCGGATACGGAGGGCGGATGGGGTGATTTTTCATGGGAGGGGGAATGGGGGATGAATGTGGGAAAATGTGGAGGTTTTCCATAATCTCAAATGTGAAGCGGACGGGGGCGGGAAGGGGGACGGGGAAGGGCGGCACGGGGGCCCCCCGGCCAGACGCTTATGGGGGAGGGGAGGAGAGGGCCCGGATGAGGTCGGGGAGGGCGGGGGCGGTGGGGTGGCGGGTGGCGGTTTCGCGGAGGTAGGCGAGGGTGGGGAGGCGGTATTCGGGGTGGCCGGCGGCGAGGAGCTGGAAGAGGGACTGGTAGACGATGCGGCGGAGGGCGAGGTCGTCGAAGTCGGTGCGGGCGTAGGGGAGGCCGGCGGTTGCCCAGTAGATGGCGTGGGCTTGGGGGAGGGTCCAGTCGAGGCCGCCGAAGCGGGCGTCGAGGGCGGACCGGAGGGCGGGGTCGGGGAGGGATGGAGGGGCTTTGGCGAACTGGGCGCGGTAGTAGGGGGCGGAGGAGTCGTCGTCGGTGCCGAGTTTGTGGAGGTAGAGCCAGGCGAGTTCGCGGTGGAGGCGCGCGGAGCCGGGGTTCAGCGACATGCCGTCGTCGCGGAGAAGGGAAATGCCGGTCTGCACCCAGCGCCAGCGGTCGGCGGGGTCGGGCATCAGCGCCGGGATGTTGTAGGCCATGTTCCAGGCGTGGTAGGCCCAGATGGCCGGGGAGCGGGGTTGCAGGCGCGCGATCCAGTCGGAGAGCTGGGCGAGTTCGAAGAAGCGGCCTTCGTCCTGGAGCCGCCCGGCGCGCATCCAGAGGAGGTCGGCCAGGATGCCGCGGAATCCGCCGAGGGCGACGGTGGTGAAGGCGGCTTCGGGCGGGAGGTTTTCGAGGGCCGGGGCCTGGGTCAGGCCGTCGCGGTCGCGGGCGGAGAGGAGGAGGCGGGAGGTGGCGCCGGACAAGGCGAAGAGGAAAAGGGAAGCAAGAAGGAAGAAGGAAGAAGGAAAAAGTGCGGTGATTTTTTGGAAGGGAGAGGGCATGGGGGTCAGCTTTCGGCGGGGAGGGCCCATTCGCGGGAGCAGAGGACGGCGGCGGAGAGGAGGCCGAGGAGGAGGGGGAGGAGGAGGACGCGCCGGAGGAGGGAGGAGGCGACTTCGCGCGAGGGGATGGCGGTGGCGGTGGCGAGGCGGTCGATGGCGTCGTCGTCCATCAGGGGGCGGATGCAGGCCCAGGTGCCGCGGTAGAGCCAGTAGAGGGCGGTGGCGGCGGCGCGGGCGAGGGGGGTGGGTGGGGCGGCTTCGGTTTCGGCGTCGTCGGCGTGGACGTGGGCGCCGAAGGGGGCGACGTTGGCGACGAACACGGCGCGGTCGGCCTGCGCGGCGCCGCCGATGAAGCCGGACAGCTGCAGGAGCAGCAGCAGGACGACGGAGGCGAAGGCGGCGACGGGCGTGGAGAAGAAGGTCCCGAGCGCGAGGCCGACGGCGGCGAGGAGGGCGAGGCGGCCGTAGAGGAGGAGGGCGGCGCGGAGGTAGTTGCCCGCGAAGCTGCCGGTGCGGACGCGCAGGACGACGCCGTCGTCGGGGTCGAAGAAGAGGGTGGCATGGGCGGGGTCGGCGTTTTTCACGGTGAGGGAGAAGATGCCGGAACGGGGGTCGGCGAAGGCGTCCAGTTGTTGGGGAGTCGGGTGGAGAGCGGGTATGCCGGTGACGATGGGGGTGGGTTGCCAGGTGGGCGAAATGTCGAGACTGCGGGCGATGGCGGCAACGAGGCTGCCGGGGTAGCAGTAGATGGCGGTTTCGGAGACGCCGAACGCGGAGGTGTCGCAGTGGAATTGCATCCACGCGGGGGCGTCGCGGGGGATGTGCGGCGGCGGGGTAAAGGTCCAGAGGTGCTCGGCCCCGGGATGGATGGTGTTCGCACGGACGAGGGCGGCATGGCGCAGTTGGGCGCGGATGGTTTTTTCGGGGAGGTCGGGGAGGCGGCCTTCGGCGCGCAGGCGTCCGAGGTCGGCTTCGACGGTCGCCGAGACGTCGGGGAGGTCGGGGTGGAGGCTGGTGAGGGAGGTGAGGGCGATGGGGAGGGTGGTGGCGCGGTCGGCGTCGGTGAAGGCGGGGGATTGGATGCGGCAATGGAGGGTCGCGGCGGAGGCGGCGAGCGCGACGGCCAGGAGGACGGCGTCGAGGACGAGCAGGGCGAACCATTTGCCGAGCCAGATGGAGAGGCGCGGGACGGGTTTGGTCACGAGCAGCTGGAGGGTGCGGGTCTCGGCTTCGCGCGATATGCCGCCGCAGCCCGCCCACAGGGAAAAGAGGCCGAGCAGGAAGGATGCCAGCCCGAGGGTGTAGGTCAGGTGGAGGCGGATCAGGCCTTCGAGGGTGCCGTCGCCGCGGATGGCCAGCGGGAGCGCGACGTCGGCCGCCAGCACCGCCAGCAGCATCGGCAGGGCCAGCCGGGAGCGCAGGTGGATGCGCAGGGAGGCGCGCATCATGGCGAGGACGCCGGTCATCGGGGGGCGGCGGGGGAGGGGGGATCGGCGGCGGCGGGGGAGGGGAAGGACGGGGCGCGGCGGGCGGCTTCGGCGGCGAGGCGTTCGACGCGCTGGAGGTCCTTGTAGGGGGCCTGGCGGCGGACGTAGCGGGCGTGGACCTTTTCGACGAGGGTCCGCCACTGGTCGGCGGTGGGCTCGAAGGGATGCCACTCGTCGTGGCGGCCGGCCTTGCGGCGCCAGAGGATGCGTTCGCCTCCGTCGAACAGCACTCGGATTTCGTGGGGCACGCCGTCGAAGGTTTCCGGCCAGCCGATGTTCTTGCGCATGGCGCGGGATTGTAGCATGATGGCGCGAAAGGGCAATGGCAATGCAGGTGGCTCATCCAGACGACGGTACGGCAGCCGCGGTGCGGCGCGGTTTCGCGTACGCTTCGCGCGGCATCGCGTGGCTCGACAACGCCGCCACCACCCAGCGGCCCGAGTGCGTCATCGCCGCCATGGACGACTTCCTGCGCCACCACAACGCCAACGTGCGGCGCGGAGTGCACCGCCTCGCGGCCGAGGCCACCGCCGCCTACGAGGGGGCGCGCGCGGAGGTCGCCCGGTTCGTGGGCGCGGGGGCCGCGGAGGAGATCGTGTTCACACCGGGGGCGACGGCGGCCATCCATCTCGCGGTCGAGGGGCTCGTGCGGCCGTCGCTGCGGCCCGGCGACGAGGTATGGGTGACGCTCGCCGAACACCACTCCAATTTCCTCCCCTGGGCGCGGGCCGCGCGCGAGACCGGGGCCGCTTTCCGCGTGCTGCCCCTGCGTCCCGACGGACGCGCCGACCTCGACGCCTTCCGCGCGCTGGCCACGCCCGGACGCGCCCGCTGGCTGGCCGCCACGTGGGTGTCCAACGCCACCGGCGCCGCCAACGATCCCGCCGCGCTCGCGGAGGCCGCGCACGGCGTCGGCGCCCGCCTGCTGCTCGACGCGTCGCAGGGCATCGCCCACGCGCCGTTGCGGGTGGCCGGAGCCGGATGCGACTTCGCCGTCTTCTCCGCCCACAAGATGTATGGCCCAACCGGGACCGGCGTCCTGTGGGGACGGCGCGAATGCCTGGGCGCCATGCAGCCCGTCATCCTCGGCGGCGAGATGGTCGACCGCGTGGAGGCCGACGGGCGCGCCGCATGGACGGACATCCCGTGGCGTTTCGAGGCCGGTACCCCGAACGCCGCCGGGGCCGTCGGACTCGCCGCCGCCATCCGCTGGATCGGCGCCCTGCCGCCCGGCGCCGGGGACCACGTGCGCGCCCTCGCCGCCGCCGCCCGCCGCGCCCTCGCCGCCATCCCCGGCGTGACGCTCCGCAGCGCGCCGGACGCCGCCTCCATCGTGTCGTTCACCCTTGACGGCGTCCACCCGCACGATGTCGCCCAGGCGCTCGACGAACGCGGCGTCGCCGTGCGCGCCGGATGGCTCTGCGCCGAGCCGCTCCTGCGCACCGTGGTCGGGGGACCCGTCGTGCGCGCCAGCTTCGCCCCCTGCAACACCGCCGCCGAAGTCGCCGCCCTCGCCGACGGCGTGCGCGCCGCAAAGGAAGCCTTCGCCCCATGACCGCTCCCTCCGCCCCCTCCCTCTGCAACGCCCGCCTCGCCGCCCTCGCCCGGGCCCCCGCCGGAGCCGCCGACATTCCCGCCGACGCCGCCGACGCCACCGCCGACAACCCCCTCTGCGGTGACGAAATCCGCCTCCGCCTCGTCTGGGATGGCGATACCCTGGCCCGCCTGGAGCACCGCACCCGCGGCTGCGCCGTATGCAAGGCCTCCGCCTCCCTCGCCGCCACCGCCTGCGCCGGCCGTCCCCGCGACGCCCTCCTCCCTCTCGCCGACGCCTTCGAGCGCTGCCTCTCCTCCGGCGACTTCACCCCCCTCGGCGGCGACTTCCGCATCCTCGACGGCATCGCCGCCTACCCCTCCCGCCTCCACTGCGCCCGCCTCCCCTGGACCGCCCTCCGGCGTGCTCTGGCATCCAGTCGCCCCGCTTGAATCGCATGGGGAAGAGGCCGGAACGCCTCGCTCTGAGAGCTCGTCCTGCCACCAACTGGAAGACAAAACAACGATGGAACGGCCAGTTCGTGCTCAGGGGCCCGAGACCGCCGCGGGCCGACGGCAGCAATCAGGGGGCGGAGGAACCGGGAAGGACTTCGACTTGGAGTTCGGCCAAGGATTGGGCCTGGACGGCGGTACCGTCGCGGACGACAAGCCCGATGACGTGGGAACCGGGGGAGAGGGATGAGAGGTCCAGGGGATAGTCGAAGGCGTAGTGGGAGACACTGCCGAGATGGAGGCAAAGCGAGGTATGGCCTTCGCCCGTGGTCTCGTCCACGACCAGCTGGGGCGTGCCGGCGCGGATGCCGAGATTGAGGGACTTGGCAAAGCCGCGTTCGGCAGAGGCGGAGACCTCCAGGGGGGTACCGGTGGCGGGGTCGAGCGGGTCGCGGACGGTCAGTTCGACGCGGTCGGAGACGGCACGGGCCTTGATGGCTCCTCCGCCGCGGCTGTTGACGGCCCAGGCGAGACCGGCCGCGGCACGGTAGAGGTCTTCGTCGGGGGCGACGGTGTAGGTGAAGGTGTGGTCGCCGACGCGCACCAGCAGGTCGTTCCCCGTGAGGGCCAGCGGACGGACGACGGGGCGGACGAACTTGCCGTCGATGTAGAGGTCGAGGTAGACGGGCGGCGCGCCGCCGTCGGGATGGGCGGTCATGGAAATCGCCAGCGAAAGAGGGCCTTCGGTGCGGACGCCCGGCTCGGGGGCGAGAATCTGCACGGAAGGCGGCCGGGCGAAGGGCGCGGCAAGGGGGTCGCCTGCGAAAAGGCCCTGGTAGGGATTGCGGACGGACATGGCCAGGGCTTCGCCGGCCGTGAATCCGCGGCGGTACCAGAAGGCGATCATCGGGTCGGGGAACTTCGCCTCGAAGGCGCAGGGTTCGGTGACAGTCCCGTAGGAGGCGGTGGCGCCGAGGCGGAACCAGTCCCAGACGGTGCTCTGGTTGAGGCACGGATCGGGCAGCATGCCGCCGCAGCTCGTCAGGTGGTCGGCTATGGCCCCCGGTGCGAAGCGGAGGGCGCCGGGAAAGTTGGTGGGGATGTAGGCGAGGCCGCCCATGTACAGGGCGACGGGACGGTCGGGGGGCACCGTGGAAGCGAGGCGCACGTCGATGCCGGAGGCGTCGCCGCTCCAGGCGAAGGGGGCGGCGGCGCGGGCGTAGGTGCGGTGGCGGACGTTGCGGGCGGCGTCGCCGGAGCCGTGCAGGCAGAACAGGGCGTCCGCAGGCGGCGGAGAGGCGAGCGATTCGGCAGCGCGGTCGACGACGGCCTTGGCGGTCTTGAGGTCGGGGGCCGTCAGCGCGAAGACGATGGGCATGTTGGTGGCGTTCCAGCCGGCGGCGGCGGAGTAGGCGCGCTCGGCGGCGTAGTACTGGTTGACGGAATCGGGGGCGATGTTGCACTGCGGGGCGTCGGGCGGCTTGGGCTTGTAGCCGTAGAAGAGGGCGGCGGTGATGGAGTTGAAGTAGTTGACGCGCGTCGGGATGTCCATGCCGAGCACCAGGAAGTGGATTTGCCCGGCAAGGCCGTTGCGCGCGATGTGGTCGAGGATGGGCTGGCGGATGGATGTCTCGAAGTCGGCAAGGGGGATGCTCGGCTTGTGGGGATCGGCGTGGATCATGCAGACGTTGGCCTCGGGGAGGCCGTGGATGCGGGCGTAATGGGCGGCGAGCTGGCGGGAGTCGCGGCTGTTGGCATTGGCCACGAAGAGGGTGTTGTAAGGGCCGCCGCCCGCTCGGGCGGGCAGGACCAGTGCAAGGAAAAGGACGGCGGCGGCATGCAGGCCGATGGAAAGGTCATGCTTCATGCCGGGCATCTAAGCCGCTTTGCCCCCGGAACACAAGAGCAATCGGACAACGCCGTCCTCCCCGTCCCCCCCCCCGTTCCTCTCCCGCCCCTACCATCCTCATCCTTCCTCCATGCCCCTCCGCTCCAATCATCCGCGATATCAAGGAAAATCCTTGCATTCCCTGCGGGTTGCGGGCATCATGCCGACATGAATGCAACCCCTCTTTTCCCTCCCGGATATCTCAAAGGCCTCGGCGAACTGTTCCTTCCGTGCCTCGACCGGCGCCACCCGCGTCTCGAAGACCAGCTCCTCCTGCCGATCGGGCTGGTGGCGTGCACGGGCGCCATCGCGCTCCATCTCGCCTTCTATGGCGGGCGAAAGCTGCTGGCGCGGCTCCGGCGGCATGTCGCGCCGCAGGAGGTCGTGGTGCCGGCGGCGCCGCGGGAAGTGGTCTCGCTTCGTGGAGTGCCGGAGCCGGAGGAGATCGAAGAAGAGTGGGTGGCCGATCCGCGGACGCTGTACGGCCGGTTGCGCATCGGCTCGCGTCTGGCGGACTTGGAGCCGACGTTGGATTCACGGTTCGTGTTCAAGAAGGCCCGGAACGGGGCGAAACGCATCTGCGCACGTCAACCGGGTCTGAAAGGGTGGATGAAGAAGAAGGTTCCGTCGGTGAAATATTCGACGGCGATGCATTACAAGAAACTGGCGACGCGGCTGCGCCAGCTGGTGGGACTGGATGCACGCATCCCGCTGGAGTGGTTGCTTCCGGACAGCGAGGAGGGGGCGGAAGGGCTTGCGGGGCTTTCGGGGGGCGAGCGGGCGTCGGCGGAAAAGGCAAAGGCGAAGCTCCTGCGGTTGCTGGAGGAGAATCCGAAGGTGACGCGGCTGGTGCGGGCGGTGGAGTCGAAGCTGGGCATCATGCGGATGGTGACGATCCGGCGAATCCAGCCGCCGAAACCGGGGCGGGGGAGGCGGAGAAAGACGGGGGAAAAGCCCGACAATCCCTTGATATCGCGAGTGGTCGGGGCGGGGGTGAGCGTGGGGGCGGGGGAGGAGCGGGAGAGGGCGTTCTGGGAGGCGCTGAGACGGGTGCTGGGGGAGCGGGAGCCGGATGCGGAGACGCGGAAACTGCAATCGGACATCCGGGCGTGGCTGAATGCGCCGCTGGAAGCGCGGAAAAACCGGATGCGATAGGTTTCAACCGGGAAATGGAAATCTCCAGGCGAAGAGGACCCGGCGGCACGGTCTACTTGATGCCGCGGGATTTCTTGATGCGTTCCCAGGCTTCGTTGATGGTGCGGAATTTTTCGGTGGCGGCGCGCTGGACGTCGGGGCCGAGGTGGGCGACCTTGTCGGGGTGGTGCTTCTGGGCCATGCGGCGGTAGGCGGTGCGGACTTCGGCGTCGGTGGCGTCCGAGGCGACGCCGAGGATGGCGTAGTCGGCGTCGGGGTCGGGGCCGCGCCGCTCGAACATCGCGGCGATGGAACGGGCTTCTGCGGCGGGGATGCCCAGTTCGAAGGCAATCTGGGTCAGGAGGGCGTTCTCGTTGCGGTGCAATGCGCCGTCGGCCCACGCGATGCCGTAGAGGAGGTGCAGGAGGGTGCGGCGGCTCGCGATGTCCATGTGCCGGCGGATCTGCCGGCAGACGGGCGGGACGTTGTAGGTCTTGCCGAGCAGGCCCTTGAGGATCTGGAGGCAGGAGCGGGCGGTGTCGGCGTCGAAGTTGTCCCGCAGGAACGCCTTGACGACGCCGAGTTCGTCGCGGCTCGCCCGGCCGTCGGCCATCATGACGGCCGCGACGAGGACCATCAGGCTGACGGTGAAGCTGAAGCGGGGGTCGGGGTCGTCGCCGGATGAGGCGGAGGCGCGTCCCGCCGCGCCGCCGCGCGGGGGCGGCGGGGGAGGGGGACGACGGGTGGCGCCCTGGGAAGCGCCCTGGTTTTCCTTGGCCTTGGCGGCGTTCCAGAAGGCGGCGCCGAGGAAGGCGATGATGCCGCCGAGCGGTCCGCGGAAGAGCCACCAGCCGAGGGCGCCTGCAATCCAGGGGTTCACGGGATCAGTAGCGGTAGAAGTCCGCCTTGTAGGGGCCGTTGACGGGGACGCCGAGGTAGGCGGCCTGCTTGGGGGTCAGGCGGTCGAGCTTGACGCCGAGCTGCGGGAGGTGCAGGCGGGCGACCTTTTCGTCGAGTTTCTTCGGCAGGCGGTACACGGTGCCGGGCTTGTAGGCGGAGGTGCGGGTGAAGAGTTCGATCTGCGCCATGGTCTGGTTGGAGAAGCTGTTGCTCATCACGAAGCTCGGGTGCCCGGTTGCGCAGCCGAGGTTCACGAGGCGGCCTTCGGCGAGGAGCAGGATGGACTTGGTCTTGCTGGTCCAGATGCGGTGGACCTGCGGCTTGATTTCTTCCCAGCGGTAGGCGCGCAGGGAGGCGGTGTCGATCTCGCTGTCGAAGTGGCCGATGTTGCAGACGATGGCGAGGTCCTTCATCCTGAGCATGTGCTTCTTGGTGATGACGTCGCAGCAGCCGGTGGTCGTGACGAAGACGTCGCCGATCTTGCAGGCTTCGTCCATGGTCATGACTTCGTAGCCGTCCATCGCGGCCTGGAGGGCGCAGATGGGGTCGATTTCGGTGACGATGACGCGCGCGCACTGCCCGCGCAGGGACTGGCAGGAGCCTTTGCCGACGTCGCCGTAGCCGGCCACGACGGCGACCTTGCCGGCGAGCATGACGTCGGTGGCGCGCATGATGCCGTCGACGAGGGAATGGCGGCAGCCGTAGATGTTGTCGAACTTGCTCTTGGTGACGGAGTCGTTGACGTTGAACGCCGGCCAGAGGAGTTCGCCGCGCTCGGCCATCTGGTAGAGGCGGTGGACGCCGGTGGTGGTCTCTTCGGTGACGCCGCGGATGGATTTGGCAAGGGCTTCGAAGCGGCCGGGGGCCTTCTGGACCGCACGGCGGACCTGCGCCTTGAGGATGCGCTCCTCTTCGGAGGCGTAGGGCCCGTCGAGCACCTGGAGGCCTTCGCGGGAGGCCTTGACGCCGAGGTGGACGAAGAGGGTGGCGTCGCCGCCGTCGTCGAGGATCATGTTGGGGTATTCGTCGCCCCAGTCGAGAATGCGGTCGGTGAAGTCCCAGTACTGCTCGAGGGTCTCGCCCTTGATCGCGAAGACCGACGTCCCGCGCGCGGCGAT
>JAFXQI010000089.1 GCA_017527155.1 Kiritimatiellia bacterium | reverse complement strand
GTCGCCCTCGCCGCCACCCCCGCATTGGCCGCCGCCTCCCCCACCCTCTTCCCTTCCACCGACTTTCCCACCCCCGACGGTCCGCCCGTCACCGTCACCTGCCTCAAGCACGCCACCCTCCACATCCGCTACGCCGACCTCGAAATCCACGTCGACCCCGTCTCCACCGGCATCCCGCCCGCCACCGACTACGCCGCCTATCCCAAGGCCGACCTCGTCCTCGTCACCCACGAACACTTCGACCACTTCGACCGCGCCGCCATCGACACCCTCACCAAGGACGGCACCGTCCTCATCGCCAACCCCGCCGTCCACGCCATGCTCGGCAGCGGCACCGCCCTCGCCAACGGCGACCGCCTCCAGCTGCGCCCCGACGTCGCCATCGAAGCCGTCCCCGCCTGCAACACCACCCCCGAGCGCCTCAAATTCCACCCCAGGGGCCGCGACAACGGCTACGTCCTCACCCTCGGCGGCTTCCGCCTCTACGTCGCCGGCGACACCGAAGACATCCCCGAGATGGCCGACCTCCGCGACATCGACCTCGCCTTCCTTCCCTGCAACCTCCCCTACACCATGACGCCCGAGCAGACCGCCGCCGCCGCCCTCTCCTTCCGCCCCAAGGTCCTCGTCCCCTACCACTACGGCGCCACCCCCGTCCGCCGCGTCGCCGACCTCCTCGCCGGCTCCGGCATCGACGTCCGCATCCCTGCCGCCCCCTGATTCCTGCCACCTCCCACCTCGAACTTTTCACTTTTCATTTTTCACTTTTCACTCCCTCCCCCATGTCCCGCCACCACGGCTTTCCGCCCTTCATCCGTCCCGACAGCCGCATCCTGATCCTCGGCAGCTTCCCCAGCGTCCAGTCCCGCGCCCAGGGCTTCTACTACGGCAATCCGCAGAACCGCTTCTGGAAGACCCTCGCCGCCTTCCGCGGCGAACCCGTCCCGGCCACCATCCCCGAAAAGAAAGCCCTTCTCGCCCGCGCCCGCATCGCCCTCTGGGACATGGCCGCCGAATGCTCCGTCGAAGGCTCCATGGACAGCGACCTCCGCGACATCCGCACCGTGGACCTCGCCCCCCTGCTCCGCCGCGCCCCCATCGCCCGCATCCTCCTCAACGGCCGCAAAGCCGAATCCCTCTTCCTGGCCCATTGCCCCCGCCTCGCCCCCCTCGCCCTCTACCTCCCCTCCACCAGCCCCGCCAACCCCCGCTTCACCCCCGCCCCCTGGCACGCCGCCCTCGCCCTCCCCTAGTCCATCGCAAACTCGAAACATTCGCATTTGCCTGGATGGGTAGGGCGGGCAGTCCCCTGCCCGCCGCGCGAAATGGCATCGAAACAAAGGCAAACGGTGCGCTTTCCATGCGCTTGGCAGGCACACGGCGCAAAAGGGACTCGCCGCCGCGCCCAAAGAAAGTGCGTAAGAATGGTTCTTCGGGGAATATGGTGGAACCAACTTTGGAATCCCGCGCATGCAAAGAACAAAGGGGCGGATGCTTGCGCACGCTCCGTCATCCCCGCATTTGCGTCCCAGTGGTTTTCTCCTTTTGTCCCCCCTTGCCCACCACGCCGCCCCGACCACTTGCGATATCAAAGAAAATACTTGCCTTTCCCATTGTTTTCCTCCATCATTCCGCGCATGAAAACCGACCCTCTCTTCCCTCCCGGCTACCTCAAAGGCCTTGGCGAACTCTTCCTCCCCTGCCTCGACCGGCGCTACCCGCGCCTCGAAGACCAGCTCCTCCTCCCCATCGGGCTGGTCGCCTGCACCGGCGCCATCGCGCTCCATCTCGCCTTCTACGGCGGCCGCAAGCTCCTCGCGCGCCTCCGCCGCCACGTCGCGCCGCCGGAAATCACGGTCCCGGCGGCACCGCGCGAGGCCGTGTCCCTGCGCGGCGTGCCCGAGCCGGAGGAGATCGACGACGTCTGGAACATCGATCCGCGGACGCTCTGCGGCCGCCTGCGCATCGGGTCGCGCCTGGCGGACTTGGAGCCGACGCTCGATTCGCGGTTCGTCTTCAAGAAGGCCCGGAACGGCTCGAAGCGCATCTGCGCACGGCAACCGGGTCTGAAGGGGTGGATGAAGAAGAACGTGCCGTCGGTCAAGTACTCGACGGCGATGCATTACAAGAAGCTGGCGACGCGGCTGCGCCAGCTGGTGGGACTGGACGCACGCATCCCGCTGGAGTGGCTACTGCCGGACAGCGAGGAGGGGGCGGAGGAACTCGCCGCCCTGCCGCCGGACGAGCGGGCGGCGGCAGGAAAGGCGAGGGCGAAGCTGTTGCGTCTGCTGGAGGAGAACCCGAAGGTGACGCGGCTGACGCGGGCGGTGGAATCGAAGCTGGGGATCATGCGGATGGTGACGATCCGGCGGATCCAGCCGCCAAAGCCAGGGCGGGGGCGACGTGGAAAATCGAAGGAAAAGTCCGAGAATCCCTTGATATCGCGAGTGGTGGGGGCGGGGGTGAGCGTGGGGGCGGGGGAGGAGCGGGAGAGGGCGTTCTGGGAGGCGTTGCGAAAGGTGCTGGGGGAGCGGAATCCGGATGCCGAGACGCGGAAACTACAATCGGACATCCGGGCTTGGCTGAACGCGCCGCTGGCGGCGCGGCGGAACCGGCGGAGATAGGGCGCGGGCCTCCCCATCCACCAAATTTCCCGAAGCTCCGAAAGAATGAACGGTGGGCTGTGCCCGGCACCTGCCCCATCTGCGCGGCGACGCCGCCCCCCGTCGACTGCCAGCGGAACACAACAGGATGCACCATCCCACCGGCTTCCCTGGCCCCCCTCCCCCCTTCCCCCTCCCCCGTCACAGGATCAGCATGCAGTCCCCGTAGCTGTAGAAGAAATACCCCGCCCCGATGGCTTCGCGGTAGGCCTTCAACACGAACTCGCGGCCGGCAAAGGCGCTGATCATCATGATGAGCGTGGACTTGGGGAGGTGGAAGTTCGTGACCATCGCGTCCACCATGCGAAAGCGGTACGGCGGGTAGATGAAGATGTCCGTCCGCCCGTGCCCCGCGCCGAATCCCTCCGGGCGCGCGGCGGCGCTTTCGAGCGTGCGCGAGGTCGTGGTGCCGACCGCGACGACCCGGTGCCCTGCGGCCTTGGTCTCGGCGATGCGGCGGGCGGTCTCTTCGGGAATCCACCAGCGCTCTTCGTCCATGCGGTGGTCTTCGACGCGGTCCGCCTTGACGGGCCGGAACGTGCCGATGCCGACGTGCAGCGTGACCTCCGCCTTGCCGACGCCCTTCGCGGCGAGCCGCTCGAAAACGGCGGGCGTGAAATGGAGTCCCGCGGTCGGCGCCGCGACCGCACCCGGCTCGCGCGCGTAGACGGTCTGGTAGCGGAGCTTGTCCTCGGGTCGCAACCCGCCCTGCTCCGCCTTGCGCTGGATGTACGGCGGGAGCGGCGTCAGCCCGATGCCGTCGAGGACTTCCAGGAAGGGGCGCTCGGATTCGATCCGCACGCGGGCGCGCCCGAGTTCGCCGTCCTCCAGCAGCGTCGCGGTCGCGGCGCCGTCGCCGAGGATGATCTGCTCGCCGGGTTCCGGACGCCGCCGCGTGCGCATGAGGACGTCCCATTCGCCGCGGCCGAGGTCTTCGAGGAGCAGCAGCTCGACCTTGCCGCCGGTACCGGGCCGGGCCTTGCGCCCGAAGACGCGCGCCGGGATGACGCGCGTGTCGTTGACGACCACGAGGTCGCCGGCGTCGAGGAAATCGGGCAGGTCGGTGAAGCGCGCGTGGCGGATGCTCCGCGCGGCGCGGTCGAGGACCATCATGCGCCCCCCGTCGCGCTCCTTCGGCGGCTCCTGGGCGATGCGCTCCGGGGGCAGCTCGTAATCGAAATCGGAGGTGTTCATTTCAGCAGCAGGCGGCGCTGGACCACCATCCCGGCGACCGCGCCGAGGAACAGCACGAGCACGACGATACCGACCGTCCGCCATGTGTGGCTCTCCGGTCCGGCGGGGGCTTCGGCGGCTTCCGCTTCGCCTTCCGCGCCGTCGTCGGCTTCTTCGGCGGCGGGATCGGCGGCGGCGGCCGCCGCCGCCACCGCGGGCGCGGCGACGACGGGCGCCGCGACGGCAACCGGCGCGGCCGGCGCGCGGGACGCCTTGGAGAGCGCGAAGCGCAGCAGCTCGGCGCCCTTGGCGTTGCGGACCTTCTTGTCGGCGCAGCCCATGATGACGACGATGACCCGCGCGCCGTCCCGTTCGGCGGTCAGCGCGATGGAGTAGCCGGCGTCCTTGAAGTAGCCCGTCTTGAGTCCGTCGCATTCGTCGAGGCCGCCGCTCTGCCCGCGCAGCAGCGGATTGTGGTTGCGCATCTCGAGCGGATTCTTCGAATCCGGACGGAACAGCCGGAAGGTCGTCGACGTGTACTTCAGCACCTCCGGGTGCGCCGCGAGCAGCGCCTGGCAGAGCTTCGCGAAGTCGCGCGGGGTCGTCATGTCCGGTCGCTGCCCCTTGCCCGGCGGCAACCCGTGCGGCGACTGGAAGCGCGTCACCCTCGACAGACCCAGCTCGCGCGCCTTCGCGTTCATCTGGTCCACCCACGCTTCGCGCGTGCCCGCGGCATGCAGGGCCAGCGCGACCGCCGCGTCGTTGGCGGACTGGATCATCAGCGCGTACATGAGGTCGTCGACCGTGAAACTCTCGCGCACGTCGAGCCATACCTGCGACCCGCCCATGTCGGCGGCTTCCTTGCTGACCCGCACCATGTCGTCCGGCCGCAGGCTCCCCTGCTGGATGCGGTCGAGCAGCAGGAACATGTCCACCAGCTTGAGCATGCTCGCGGGGTACGCGGGCGAATCCGCGTTGTCCTCGAAGAGCACCGCGCCCGTGCGCGCGTCGACGGCGATCGCGCCGACGTAGGGGTTCTTGGAAATCGGCGCGGCGGAGGCGGCCAGCGCGAGCCCGGCCACGGCGGCCAGGGCGAGGAGGGTTGTCAGTCGTTTCTTCATGCCTTCCTATCTACCCCCGAATCCCCCGGAATGCAACGCCCAACCCCGCCCCGTCCCCCCTTTTCCGCCCCCTCAGTACTCCTGCGAACTGGAGAACCGGATGAGGTTGCCCACGCACTCGATGAGTTCGCCGAACCGCGGCTCCTCCCCGCGCTGTTCCAGCTCCGCCTGGATCGCGCGGTACACGAAAATCGAGTCGTCCGTCGCCCGGTGCGCCTGCAACCCCTCCGTGTCGATTCCGAACATGTCGATCAGTGACGAAACCGTGTGCGACTTCAGGTCCGGGTGCCACCGCTTGAACAGCGTCAGCGAATCCAGCACCGCGTTCTTCGGCACCGGGAAGCCGTTCCGCAGCGCCTCGGCCGCGATGAACCGCACATCGAACGGCGCGTTGTGCGCCACCAGGACCGCCCCGTCGATGAACTCCAGGAACTCCGGATACACCTCCGCGAAGACCGGCTTGTCGCGCACCATCTCCGGCGTGATGTGGTGCACCTCCTGCACGAAGTACGGGATGTAGCGCTGTGGATTGATCAGCCAGGTCTTCTCCCCCAGCACCTCCCCGTTGCGGATCTTGACGGCCCCGATTTCCACCAGGCGGTCCTTCACCGGACTGAATCCCGTCGTCTCGGTATCGAACACCACGAACGTGATGTTCGCGAACTTGGTGCTCGGCGTCGGCATGCGGAACGGATGCGGCACGACGGTCGTCGATTCGGCGGCCACGGCGGACAGGATGCAGAAAGAGAGGGCAAATGCTGCGATTTGCCGGCCTTTTTTCGTTTTCATCTACGGCCTCCTTGCGGTTCCGTGTTGCTCGCTGCCGAATTCCGCCGTTCCTCGGAGCAGCCGCGCCGGCATGGTCTCCCGTCCAGCGCTTGGCGGCATAGTATCGGCTTTCCCCGCTCCGTCAAGCCCTTTCCGCCCGTTTCCGCCCATTTCCGCCGCCGCGGCACCGCCGCTTCCGACGCGTTGTCCGGTTTGGCTTCCCCATCCCCGGCGGATGGTGCTACACTCCGTTGCGTTCCATGAGTGACCGTCCCCCCATTCCCGCTCCCGTCCCCGACGCCCCGCGGCCGCCGCGCACGGCGCCCGCATTGGCCGAATCCGGCGGGGAGCACCTCGAAGGGCTCGTCGAGCTCGTCACGTTCCACAGCGTCGAGACGGGCTTCTGCGTGCTCAAGGTCAAGGCGCAGGGGATGCGCGACCAGGTGGCCGTGGTCGGCAAGCTCCCGCGCGTGAACGTCGGCGAGTGGATCAAGGCCGACGGGCGCTGGGTCTTCGACCGCGCCCACGGACGCCAGTTCTCCGCCGACCGCCTGGAGGCCGTCGTGCCCGACTCGCTCGCCGGCATCGAGAAATTCCTCGGCTCGGGCCTCATCAAGGGCATCGGGCCGGTCTACGCGGGCAAGCTCGTCAAGGCGTTCGGCAAGGACGTCCTGGACATCATCGAGAACCGCTCCGCCGAGCTCGAGCGCGTGGACGGCATCGGCCCCACCCGCCGCCGCCTCATCAAGGACTCCTGGAACGCGCAGAAGAGCATACGCGACATCATGGGCTTCCTCTTCGCGAACGGCGTCGGCACCCAGCGCGCCTTCCGCATCTACAAGCGCTACGGCGAAAAGGCCATCGAGACCATCCGCCTCGACCCCTACTGCCTCGCCCGCGACATCCGCGGCATCGGCTTCAAGACCGCCGACCAGATCGCCCTGCGCCTCGGCGTCCCGGCCGACTCGCTCCTGCGCGCGCGCGCCGGGCTTTCCCACGTGCTGCTGGAGCTCTCGGACCAAGGCCACTGCGCGTGCCCGCAGCTGCTGCTCCTCGACCGCGCGGAGGCCATGCTCGCCATACCCGCCGCCCGCCTGGAGGAGGCCCTCCGCCTCGAACTCCAGGCCGGACGCCTCGTCCCCGGCCGCGGCACCGACGGCGAAACGTGGATCTACCTCGCCCACCTGCACCTGGCCGAACGCGAAGCCGCAGCCCGCCTGGCCGCCATCGCGCAGGGCGCCCACCCCTGCCCCGGGGTCAAGGTCGACGCCGCCATCGACTGGGTCCAGCGCAAGCACGGCATGGTCCTGGCCGAAGGCCAGCGCGCGGCCTTCGCCGGCGCCTTCCGCCACAAAGTGCTCGTCATCACCGGCGGGCCCGGCGTCGGCAAGACGACCCTCGTGCGGGCGCTCGTCGAAGTCCTGGCGGCCAAGAAGATGCGCATCCAGCTCTGCGCCCCCACCGGCCGCGCCGCCAAGCGCATGGCCGAACTCTCCGGGCGTGAAGCCAAGACCATCCACCGCCTCCTCGAATACGACCCCGCCACCAACGGCTTCAAGCGCGACGCCTCCCGCCCGCTCGCCACCGACGTCCTCGTCGCCGACGAAACCTCCATGCTCGACATCCAGCTCGCCCTCTCCCTCTTCCGCGCCGTGCCGCCGGGCGCCCTGCTCATCCTGGTGGGCGACATCGACCAGCTGCCCTCCGTCGGGCCCGGACGCGTCCTCGGCGACATCATCGCCTCCGGGACCCTCCCCGTCTACCGGCTCGACCACGTCTTCCGGCAGGGCGGCGGCTCGGCGATCATCGAGAACGCCCACCGCGTCAACCGCGGCGAGATGCCCCTGCTCCCCGAAAAGGGCGACGCCGCCGGCCCCACGCCCGCCTCCGACTTCTACTTCGTGCGCGCCGAGACCCCCGAACGCGGCGTCGAGCTCGTCCGCAAGCTCGCGCGCGACTCCATACCGCGGCGGTTCGGGTTCTCGCCGATGGAGGACATCCAGATCCTGACCCCGATGCAGAAGGGCGAACTCGGCGCGCGCAACCTCAACCTCGTCATGCAGACCGCGCTGAACCCGCGCGGCACCGACATCGAGCGGTTCGGCTGGCGCTACCGGACGGGCGACCGCGTGATGCAGACCGAGAACGACTACGACAAGGACGTCTTCAACGGCGACATCGGCCGCATCGAGCGCGTGGACGCGGAGGAGAGCGAAGTGACGGTCCGCTTCGACGACCGCCGCGTCGTCTACGATTTGCAGGAGCTCGACGAACTGACGCCGGCCTACGCCGTCACCGTCCACAAGAGCCAGGGCAGCGAGTACCCGTGCGTGATCGTGCCCGTGCACACCCAGCACTACGTGATGCTGCAGCGGAACCTCCTCTACACGGCGATCACGCGCGCCAAGAAACTGGTCGTCCTGGTGGGCACCCCGAAAGCCCTCGCCCTTGCGGTCCGCAGCACCGGCTCCCTCCACCGCTACACCACCCTCGCCCCCCGCCTCCGCGAAGCCTTCGGCCTCGCCCCGCTCCCCCCCTCCTCCACCGACCCCGCCGCCCCCGGTGCCTGACTTCCCTCCCCCTCTCTCCCCTACTCCCCCCCGATCCGTCCCGCATTTGAGATTATTTCATTCTTGCCCGTTTTTCCCCTTTCTGCCATCCTCCTCCCCACCATGAAAATCCTCTCGCCCGCCCTCCGCAAGACCGGCGCCGTCGCCCGCGGCACCTTCGGCGCCCTCGCCCGTGCCGATGCCCGCCTGGTCCTCGTCGACGCCGCCCTCTCGCTGACCGTGACCACGGCCGCCTTCACGGCCTTCCTCGTCACCGAGACCGGCGCCGCGATCCTCGACGAACTCCACCGCCGCCACCGCCTCCGCGCCCCCCGCCCCGGGAGTCCTTCCCTCCGCGGCACCCCCACGCCGCAGGAACTCGCCGCCGCCTGCGCCGCCACCCCGCGCCGACTCCTCGAACGCCTGCGCCTCGGCTCCCTCCTCGCCGACCTCGACCCCACGCTCGACCGCACCTTCGCCTTCACCGAACTCCCCAACGGCGCCAAACGCTACCGCTCCCGCGGCGGCGGCATGAAAGCCTACCTCGCCGACAACCGCATCCCCGTCCCCTACTCCACCCTGATGCGCTACAAGCTCCTCGCGACGCGCCTCCGCCTTCTCTTCTCGCTCGACGCCCGTCTCCCCCTCGAATGGATCCTCCCGCACGCCTCGCCCTCCGTCGACCTCCCGTCCGACCTCCGCGCCCCCTGCTGGGCCGCCCGCCGCCGTCTCGCCCGCCTCCTCCGCGGACATCCCAATTTCACCCGCCTGCGCAAGCACGTCGATGCGGCACTGGGCATCCCCGAACTCCTCCGGGCCCGCCGCAACGCCCGCGACGGGAGGACCCGCCGCCGGATGGCCCGCCGGTCCGGCATCGTCGTCGGCCCCGCCCGCCACCTCGCGCCCGATCCCGCCCGGATCGAACCGACCCGCCGCGCCTTCCTCCGGTTCCTGCGCGAAACGGAACTGCCGCCGAAGGCCGCCCGCCTGCGCGATGCCGCCCTGCGCTGGCTGCGGTCCGCCGCCGGGGAGGCCCCCGCCCCGCATGTTTGACTTGGCGGAGGGGGGCGGGTAGGATGGCCGGCATGGTCATGCGGAAACAGGAAGCGGGGAACGGCCCCGGCGTGCACGTCCAGGCGGTACGCCAGGCGATGGCACGGCGTCTGCTGCCGTGGTTCGACGCGAACCGCCGGGACCTGCCATGGCGGAAAGAGCCGCGGGAGGCGTATGCGGTATGGGTCTCGGAGATCATGCTCCAGCAGACGCGGGTGGACACGGTGATCCCCTATTTCGCGCGCTTCATGGAGCGCTTTCCGTCGCCGGCCGCGCTCGCGGACGCCCCGTTGCAGGACGTCCTCAAGTGCTGGGAGGGCCTCGGCTACTACGCCCGCGCCCGCCAGATGCAGGCCGCCGCCCGGCGGATCGTCGAGGACCACGGCGGGCGGCTCCCGGCATCGGCGGAAGCGCTCGCGGCGCTGCCGGGGTTCGGTGCCTACACGGTCGCGGCCGTCGGCTCCTTCGCCTTCGGGCTGCCCCTGGCGGTGCTGGACGGGAACGTGATCCGCGTCCTGTCGCGGCTTTCCGCCTGCGGCGACGACGTGGCGATGCCGTCGGTCCGGGAACGCTTCCGGTCGCAGGCGGACGCGCTGCTGCTCCGCGACCGGCCCGCCGCCTGCAACGAAGCGTGGATGGAACTCGGGGCGCTGGTGTGCCTGCCGCGCGGACCGCGCTGCGGGGAGTGCCCCATGCAAGACGTGTGCCGGGCGCGGCGGGAAGGCCGCCCCGAGGCCTATCCGGTCAAAAGGAGAAAGATGAACATACCCCACAAAACCGTCGGCGCCGCCGTGATCCTCAACCGGCGCAACCAGATCATGATCGCCCAGCGCCGTCCCGAAGGCGGCATGCTGGCGGGCCTCTGGGAATTTCCCGGCGGCAAGATCCAGGAAGGCGAAACCATGCCGCAATGCATCGCGCGCGAGCTGGAGGAGGAGATGGGGCTGGAGCTGGAGGTGGGGCCGGAGCTGACGGTGGTCCACCATGCCTATTCGCATTTCACCATCGCCCTGCACGCGCATTTCGCGCGCATCCTCTCCGGGCGCCCGCGGCATCTGGAATGCGCGGGGCACGCCTGGGTGACGCTCGACCGGATGGACGACTACCCCTTCTCCAAGGCCGACCTGAAAATCATCGAGGCCCTGCGCGCCCGACCGTCCCCCGTCCGCTTCAAGGACATCTTCCCCGGCGCCTGACGTCCGGCCGCTGCCCCGTCACTCTCCCACGGGGTCGAGGCTGAACCGCGCGTTCCGCCAGACGCCCCGCCGCGCGTTCAGCGACCCCGCGAACGGTTCGAACAGCCAGAACGACTCCGCGCCCCGCTTCGAGAGGCTCCCCGCGCAGAACACGGGAATCCCGCCCGGCCCCTGCTTGAGGTAGATCCGGTGGTTGTGCCCGTGCAGCAGCACCACGTTCTTGCGTCCCTCCACCAACCGCCAGAACGGCTCCGTGTTGCGCAGCCCGTGGAGGCAGTCGGTGTCCAGGAACGGGTAGTGGGTCATCACGAAAACCCACTTCCGCCGGGCCACCGCCGGCGAATCCAGCAACCGTTCCAGCGCCCCCAGCTCGGCCGCATCCAGCCGCCCGCTGGAATCCCAGAACGGGAACCGCGGCACCGCCGAGTTGATCCCGATCGCCACCGCCTCCTGCCCCATGTAGCGGACGGAGGGGAAGCCGCCGGGCGAGCCCTTCGCCCCCACGGCCGCCTCCGGCACGTCGCTCTTCGGGAAGCGCTTGGCGAAACGCCGCCGGTAATGGCGGAGGGACGCCCCCGCGTACAGATCGTGGTTTCCCGGCACCGCCAGCGCCCCCTTCCGGGCCATCTCCAGCACCCGGGCGATGGGCTCCGCGTCCTCCATGTACTCCTTCTCCAGACCCAGGTTCATCGTGTCGCCCGTGTACAGGATCCAGTCCACCGGCTCCTGCCGAAGGAAATCGCACAGCCCGTCCAGCTTCTGCCGGGCCTCCGCGTACTTGTCGCTCCGGCGCAGGCGGAAGTTCACCAGCGCCAGCAGCCGCTTCGGATGCAGCACCGCCGGATCGCGCAGCGCCCCTTCGGGGAACGGCAGATGGACATCGCTGAAATGCAGGATGCGCACGTTCGGACTTCCTTCCTGTCTCCCCCCCTGCCTGTGCCCGTCATCCCGCGCTCCCCTTCCATCCCGCGGACAAGGCCGGGATGGCACGGCCGGTTGGTGCGCCGGACGGCCAACCGCCCGACCGCACCCCTGCCACCATAGCCGCCCGACCCCGCGTTGCAAGGGAAAACTTCCCGCCACCCCCCATCCGCCGCCGCACGGTACGTTTTCCAACCATTGGAAAACTTTTTTCCAATCATTGGAAAAAACACGAAAATATTTTCCAATCATTGGAAAAACGGCGAAATTTTTTTCCAATCATTGGAAAAACGGGCCGAATTTTTCCAACCATTGGAAAAAAAGTTTCCAACCATTGGAAAACGTCCGCGCCGTCAGGGATAGTCGTGGCGGACGGCGAGGGTGCAGAGGGAGGGGGTGGTCTCGGCGATGTGCCAGCGCTTGCGGGCGAGACGGGCGAGGAAGCGGTCGTCGTGGCTGACGAGGAGCATCGCGCAGGGAGCCGCCGCGAGGGCGTCCTCCAGGCAGAGGATGCCGGGCAGGTCGAGGTGGTTCGTCGGTTCGTCCATCACGATCAGGTGCGGGCCGCGCGCGATGCCGAGCGCGAGCAGCAGCTTGCGGATTTCGCCGGGGGAAGGCTGCGCGGATTCGAGGAGGCGGCCGGGACGCGAGCCGAGCCGCGAGTAGCGGCGCATGACGTCGCCGAGGACCGCTTCGGGCAGGCGCTTGGCGTCGGCCAGGATCCGTACGGATTCGGCGGCGGTGATTTCCTGCGGGATGTGGATGAGGTGCTCGGCCGGCACGTTCAGGTGCGGCAGGATGGCGCGCAGGAGGGTGCTTTTTCCGGCGCCGTTGGGGCCGGTGAGCGCGATGCGGTCGGTGGGCGCGATGTCGAGCGCCGGGTAGGCGAGACGGCGTCCGGGCGAGAGGGGCAGCTCGCCCGCGGGGATGCGCAGGAGGGCGTTGCGGCGGGATACGTCGGCATCGTCGAGCCAGAAGCCCGTCGCGTATTCCTTGCGCACGGAGATGGAGGCCCGGGAGGACTGGGCCTTGGCCGCGCGCTTGGCGAGGGCCGCCGACTGCTTGCCGGCCCAGGCGTCCTTGCCGGTCAGCTTGGCGAGACGGCGGACCTCCTTGCCGTCGTGGTCGTGGGGGTTGCGTTTGGCATTGCGGGTCAGGGCCTGGGTGCGGGCGGCCATGCGTTCGCCTTCCTCGCGGCGCTCCTGGGCGGCGGCCCGGAGGCGGGCGGCGGCGTGCTTCGCGGCATCGTCCCGCGCGCGGGCGGCGGTCTGTTCGCGGCGGTCCTGTTCCATGCCCTGGGTGACGCCGCCGGGACGGAGCACCGCGGTCGGGGGCGTCATGAAGAGGCACTGCCCGCACAGCTCGTCGAGGAGCGCGCGGTCGTGGCTGACGAGCAGGCCGGTGCCGCGGTAGCGGTGGAGGGCGGCAAGGAGCGTGTCGCGGGCCGCGGCGTCGAGGTGGTTCGTCGGCTCGTCGAGCGCCAGCAGCCCGGGCGCGCGCCAGAGGGCGATGGCGATCTGCAGGCGCTTGCGTTCGCCGTGGGAGAGCGTATCCCAGCGGGCGTCCCAGTCGTCGCCGATGTCGAGGTCGGCGCGGACCTGCCAGGCGGACGCGTCGTCGGACGCGAAGAAGGCCCCCATGCCCTCGGGCGGATCGTCGGTGCGCTGGACGACGTAGAGGCAGGAGGCGGGCCGCGCGACGGTACCGTCGGCCGGGGCGATTTCGCCGGAGGCGAGGCGCAGGAGCGTCGTCTTCCCGCAGCCGTTCGCGCCGACGATGCCCGTCCAGCCGCGGTCGAACTGCACGCTCAGGCCTTCCAGCAGCGGGGCGACCATGCCGGGCCAGGCGTAGGAGACGGTTTCGAATCGGAGGATGTCGGCCATCGCAGGTCCATCACGGTTCGTCCGGGCACGGGGACGGAGGCGGGCGGACCGCTCCCCCTCGCCCATTGCGTCCGTTCCGTTCCAGTTTCGTCGCACCACTTCGCATGATGCCCCGACCATACCATGCGGCGAATCTCCCTGCAAGCCAATCCCTGACCCCATACTCCATCGCGCACGTCGCCGTTCCGGAACGGATGCCGTACACGCAGAAGTCGCACCGGACGCTGACCATCTTGCCGTGGCGGACGGGGCCTTCCCGGCGGTAACCGCATTTCTCCAGCATGCGCCGGGAGGCGGCGTTGCGGACGTCCACCTCCGCCCGGAGATGGCGGAGCTCCGTGCAAGCGAAGCAGAAGCGGGTCATCGCCGAGAGCGCTTCCGTCCCGAATCCCCGGCCTTGCCGGGACGGGGCGAGGCGGATGGCGACGGTGGCCGTCCGGTCGTTTTCGATCCGGTACACCCACAGATCGCCGACGACCTTCCCGGCCGCTTTCTCCTCGATGCCCAGATGGAAGCTCTTCGACGGCTTCGCGGGCCTCGCGAAAAGCAGCGCGGGTTGCTTGTCCGTCTTGCCCGGCCCCTTGCCCCAGTAGGCGTAGAGGGCCTTGTCCGCCATCCATTCCTCCAGCGCGGGAACGTCGTCCGGTCGCAGCGGACGGAGCCGCAGGCGCGCCGTGTCGACCACGGGCTTTTCCGCGATGTAATCGGCCAATGCCATCGTCCGCCTCCTCAGAAGTTGAACTCCGCCGCCCAGTCGAAGTCCGCGCTTTCCTCGAAGGACCCCGGCCAGTGGCGGCACCAGGCCGGGACCGAGGGGCGCCCGATGCGGTCGATGCCGGGCGTGTAGGGTTTGAGATCGAGGACCGCGCTGCCCGGGAACGCGTCGATCCAGTGCAGCCCGACCGTCCCCGCCGCTTCGTCCACGTACGCGATGGCGGCGGTGGAGACGGCGATGGGGTTCGGCCGCTCCGGCGAACGCATCGCGAAGACGCCGAGCCGCTCCGGCCCCTTCCGGTACGGCTTCGCCGCCGCGAGCGTGTTCCGGTCGCGCGGGTTGTCGCACCGGTCCATCCACCAGAGCACCAGCACGTGGCCGTGGGCGGAGAGCCCTTCCAGCCCGGCCCGGTACGCCGGAGCGAGAACGATTTCCGGTCCGTCCTTTCCGTTTTCGATGGTTCCGATTGGGGTCAATCCGATGGGGTCCATGCTTTTCCTCCTTTGGTTGCCCCCATCGTGGCAAGTACCGGACACACTTCAAGCCCCATTCCCGCCCGCCTGGAGCGGCCCCGCGGAGCGAGCGGGGGAAAATCGCAAGTGCAGTGTTGCCCAAAGGCGGAAAACGGCAAAGCGGGCGTGGAAAACCCGTGGAGAAAAGCCCGTTGGGGGAGGATGGTGTGCCTGGCGGGGGTCGAACCCACAACCTTTAGCTCCGGAGGCTAACGCTCTGTCCAATTGAGCTACAGGCACCTCTCAAAACGCTGTCCACCCTATCCCCCCGCCCCCTCCATGGCAAGCAAAATCCATTGGCATGAACCCCGTGGATACGCAGGACAGGCACGAGACCGGCCCGCGCGGCGTAGCGACGGCGCCCCGCCGTCGGGTGGCGGATGGATTCTCCCGGGCTGGCGCCTCACGGGCACGGACGCGCGGGGAACAACCCATCCCACGATGGGCGCCCCCCCGCCGACGGCGGGATCGCCACGTCCTCCCCTCCCTTTTTCGTTTGCCGCCGCCGCCCGGCAACGCTAGGATGCGTCCCGTGAACACACCGCGAACCATGCAATCGTTTTGGGCCGTAGCCGCCGCCGTGCTGCTGGCGGCCGCGCCGCGGGTCCGGGCGGACGAGGAAGGCCTCCTCCGCATCTGGATCAACGGCGACAAGGGGTACCAGGGCATCGAGGAGATCGGGAAGGTCTTCACGGAGAACACGGGCGTGCCCGTGGTCGTGGAGCATCCCGACGGCGTGCCCGACAAGTTCTTCAACGCCGCGAAGAGCGGCCGCGGGCCCGACATCCTGATCTGGGCGCACGACCGCCTCGGCGAGTGGGCGGACGCGGGGCTGCTGCTGCCGATCGACCCCGATCCGGCCTTCACCAACCGCATCTACCCGAAGGCCTGGGAGGGCTTCACCCACCGCGGCCGCCTCTGGGGCTATCCCATCGCGATGGAGGTCACCGGCCTGATCTACAACAAGGCCCTCATCTCCCCCGGCGAAATCCCCGCCGACCTCGCCGATTGCGCGGCCCTCGCCAAGCCCCTCGCCGCGAAGAACGCCTCCCCCATCATGTGGGACTACAACAACAGCTACTTCACCTTCGGCATCCTCGCCTCCGACGGCGGCTACGTCTTCGGCCGCGACGCCGCCGGCGACTACGACGTCCGCGACATCGGCGTCAACGCCCCGGGCGCCGTCGAAGCGCTCTCCGCCATCCGCGGCCTCATCGGGAACGGCACGATGCCGTCGGCCCTGAGCTACTCCATCGCGGAGGAGCGCATGGCGACGGGGCGGCTGGCGATGTTCATCTCGGGCCCCTTCGCGTGGGCGAACCTGCGCAAGAGCGGGATCGACTTCGGCGTCGCGACGATCCCGGGCATCCACGGCAAGCCCGCGCGCCCGTTCGTGGGGATCGTCGGCGCGATGTACAACCGCTCCAGCCCCGACCTCGAACTCGCGCAGGAATTCCTCGAACACTACCTCGTCACGCCCGAAGGCCTGGCTGCGATGAACCGCCACGTCGCCCTCGGCGTCCCCGCCCTCAAGGCCTACGCCGAGGAACTCTCCGCCGACCCGCTCATCGCGGGCGCGATGCGGAACGTGGAAGCCGGCATGCTGATGCCGAACATCCCGCAGATGGGCGCCTTCTGGAGCGCGATGGAGTCCACCCTCTCCAACGTGACCGCCGGACAGGAGGACCCGCAGTCCGCCCTCGACCACGCCGCCGCACGCATCCGGAGGGCCGCGCCATGAAGTTCTTTTCCCGTTCCGTCTGGCTCATCGTCGTCCTGCTCGCGCTCGCCCTCGCGGGGCGAATGGCCCTCGGCGGCGCGCCGGTGCTCGGCGCGGCGTTCGCGGCGGCCGCGCTCTTCGCGGCGTGGGTGTACAACTCGCGCCGCACGCGCGCGGCCCGCTACCTGCTGCCCGGGCTGGCGACCTTCGCGGTGTTCGTGCTGATGCCGCTGCTCTACACGGTGTACATCGCCTTCACCAACTTCTCCGGCACCCACCTGCTCGACCGCGGCCGCGTGCGCGCCTGGTTCGCCCAGGACACCTACGAGGCCGACGGCACCTACCTCCCCTTCCGCCTCCACGCCGCCGACGAGGGCCGATGGCAGCTGGTCGTCCCCCTCGACCGCGCCGAGTTCGGCCGCAACCGCCTCGTCTCGCGTCCCTTCACCGAAGAGGAGGCCGCGTCCGGCACGCCCATCCCCCTCGGCCTGAACACGACTCCCCCTTCCGGCGAGCGCGCCGGCATCCGCGACATCGTGGCGGCGCAGCCCTGGCTCGCCAAGGCCCGCTTCGCGGCGCCGGGCGAACCGGTACCGCTCGTCCCCGTGTCGCTCCGCGCTCTCGCCCCGCGCCTACCGCGCTGGAGCGAGCGCCCCGACGGCACCCTCTCCAACGCCGTCACCGGACAGCTCCTGGTCCCCGACGACGCCCTCGGCAACTACGTCGACGCCACCACCCGCGAACCCGTCGGCCCCGGCTGGCGCGTGTGGGTCGGCGGCGAAAACTTCCGCTCGCTTTTCGCCGACCCGGCGCTCCGTGCCCCCTTCCTGCGGATTTTCGGGTGGAACGTGGCGTTCGCGTTCCTGTCGGTGGCGATTACCTTCGCGGTGGGCGTCCTGCTCGCGTGCCTGCTCCAGTGGAAGGCCCTGCGCGGGCGCGCCATCTACCGCACCCTCCTCATCCTGCCCTACGCCATCCCGGCCTTCATCCCCATCCTGGTGTTCCGCGGCCTGTTCAACGAAAACTTCGGCGAGATCAACGCGCTGCTGTCGGCCTTCGGCCTCTCGCCGCACTGGTTCACCGACCCGTGGATGGCGCGGCTGATGATCCTCATCGTCAACACCTGGCTCGGCTACCCCTACATGCTGATCATCTCCTCCGGCATGCTCCAGGCCGTCCCCGACGACCTCTACGAAGCGACCGCCATCGACGGCGCCGGCCCCTGGACCAACTTCTACCGCATCACCCTCCCGCAGATTTTCCCGCCGCTCTTCCCGCTGCTGATCGCGAGCTTCGCGTTCAACTTCAACAACTTCTCCCTCATCTACCTGCTCACCGGCGGCAAACCCGACATCCCGGGCTCCGCCACCGTCGCCGGCTCCACCGACCTCCTCGTCAGCTACACCTTCCGCATGGCCTTCAAGGACAGCGCCGCGCGCTTCGGCTTCGCGAGCGCCGTCGCGACGCTGCTGTTCATCGTCGTGGCGCTCCTCGCCTGGCAGCAGCTCCGCTTCAGCGCCAAGACCAAGGCCCCCGCAAGAGGCTGACCGAAAGGGAAACCCATTCTGAAAACAACTCAAACAACTCAAAAACAATCGAAAACAAATGGGATGCGGGCGGGAGAGCCCGAAGGGCTCCGTTGTTTGCCCGCCTTGTCGATTTTCAAAAGAGTTGTCCCGAGTTGTTTTCCCATTCCGTCCCCCGCGAAAGGCTGACCCGCCATGAACGCCAAGGAAATTCCCCTGCGCGACTTCTTCGCCCCCGGCGTCAAATACGTCTCCCCGTCCTTCCAGCGCCCCTACTCCTGGAAGCGCGAGCGCACCGCCGGCTACATCGCCGCGCTCTTCCGCGACCCGCCCGCCGGCTGCTTCCTCGGGGCCGCCGTCGCGATGGACCTCGCCCCCGCGCCCGACGGCTGCGCCAAGCGGCTGCTCATCGACGGCACCCACCGCATCATGACCCTCCACGCCATCCTGCTGGCCCTGCGCGACGAAGCCGCCGCCGGCGCCGACCCCGCCCTGGCCGGCGAAATCACCTCCACCCACTTCCTCAACACCCGCCCCGACGGCCACGACGCCCTCAAACTCATCGTCCCCCGCAAGGACCGCGCCCTCTACGAAGCCCTCGTCCGCGGCGGTCCCCACCCCGCCCGGGGCGACCTCCTGCGGGCGCGCGACTTCGCGCGCGACGCCTTCCGCGGGGCCACCGCCGAACGCCTCCGCGCGGCGGCCGCCGCCCTGGCCGACCGCTTCACCTTCGTCGCCCTCCTCCTCGACCGCGACGAAGACCCCTATCCCCTCTTCAAACTCTTCAACGCCCCCGGCGAAGAATTCACCCGCACCGGCCTCAAGGAATACACCGCCTTCGCGGCCGACCCCGAACTCATGGCCCTGGTCGCCGGCGGCGAATCCCGCGAAGTCGAATTCAAGGAACGCACCCTCAAGCCCCCCCAGAAGCCCGGCGGCGGCGCCAAGGACTGCCTCCCCGAAGGCGCCTTCGGCATCTTCCGCTCCGTCGCCGGCTTCATGAACTCCCCCACCGGCGGCACCCTGCTCGTCGGCGTGCGCGACGACGGCACCGTCCGCGGCATCGAAGACGAATACCCGCAGGTCGACCGCGGCAAATCCAACTGGGACGGCTACGCCCTCTACCTTAACAACCGCCTCCGCTCGCGCCTTTCCACCAAGAACCCGATCCTCTTCTACACCATCCAGCGCCGCCGCGCCAAAGACCACGACGTCTGCATGGTCAAAGTCCGTCCCGGCGAAGAACCCGTCTACATCGACAAACGCTTCTACGTCCGCGTCGGCAACCAAACCGTCGAAATGCTCGGCCCCGACCTCGTCAACTACGTCTCCAAGCGCTGGCCCCCCGCGCACCCCTGACGGGCCCGCGCAATGCACAATTCACAATGCACAATGCACAATTCCTGAAATCCTGAAATTTCAAATTTCAAATTCCCCATGCCCCCTCCCCCCTCCTCGCCAGCCTCCGTCCCCGCAGCATCCCTGTCTGGCCGTGGCCGCCCCGTCGGCCACCCGCAAACTCGTCACTCGTCACTCGTCACTCGTCACTCCCCATGAGCAGCCTCCTCCGCCACTGGTACGCCCATTCCGGCGCCTTCCACGCCCTCCTCTCCCCCCTCCTCCGCCTCCGCGAGTCCCTCCTCCTCGGCCACTACCTCCCGCCCCGCGTCCGCATCTCCCGCGACTTCCTCCGCACCTTCGGCCACCCCCTCCCCTGGGCCGCCCCGCGCACCCTCAACGAAAAACTCAACTGCATGAAGCACCTCGTGCGCCTCCCCCTCCAGCGCACCTGCGCCGACAAACACGCCGTCCGCGCCTACGTCGCCGAAAAAATCGGCCCCGAGCACCTCATCCCGCTCCTGGCCACCTTCACCCGCGCCCGCGACGTCACCCCCGCGGCCATTCCCTCCCCCTCCTTCATCCTCAAAGTCAACCACGGCTCCGGCCAGAACATCGTCGTCCGCGACGCCGCCACCACCGACTTCGTCCCCATCCGCCTCCAGCTCTCCGACTGGATGCACACCTCCCACTACCTCCTCTCTTGCGAACAACCCTACCGCGGCATCCGCCCCCTCATCCTGGCCGAACGACTCCTCCTGGCCCCCGACGGCACCCTTCCGCTCGACTACAAACTCCACTGCTTCGCGGGCCGCCCCGAATTCATCCAGGTGGACATCGCGCGCGAAACCGACCACCACCGCAACTTCTACACCCCCGACTGGCGCCCCCTCCCCTTCCTCTGGTGCGAATGGGACGGCGACCGCCCCCTCTGGCCCCACGCCCCCGACGTCCCCCCTCCGCCCCCCGCCCTCCTCCAGCAAATGCTCACCCTCGCCCAAACCCTCGCGGCCCCCTTCCCCTACGTCCGCGTCGACCTCTACCTCCACCAAAACCGAATCTACTTCGGCGAACTCACCTTCTACCACGGCTCCGGCCTCGAACGCTTCTCCCCCCCCGACACCGACCTCCTCCTCGGCGCCAAAATCCCCTGGCCCTGAGCCCTCCCCCCTGTCCCCGTCCTGCCCGTGGCCGCCCCGTCGGCCACCCCCCCCTCCCCCACCTCGCGCACCCATGCCGCCCCGCGCTTTTTTCGTGCGCTCTCGCCCCGTTCGTGCTTTGATGCCCCCATGCTTGCGACTTGGCTCCAGGAATCCCCGTACCATGCGCCGCTGCTTGCCGCCGCGGCCGGGTTTCTGTTCGGCGTGCTGCTGGCCGCCCTGGTCGCCTCCTTCCGCATCGCCCGCGCCAAGACCGCCGCCCTGCGCGCCGAGGCGCGCGTCGCCGACCAGGACGCGCTCCGCCGGGACCTGCTCGACCAGTTCCGCCTGCTGTCCGCCGACACCCTCTCCGCGCAGGCCCGCGATTTCACCCGCCAGGGCCGCGACGCGCTCTCCGCGCTGCTCTCCCCGCTCGGCGACCGGCTGGAGGACTTCCGCCGCCGCGTCGACGCCGTGCACACCGAAGACGCGGCCCAGCGCGGCGCCCTCCGCCGGCAGGTCGAGACGCTCACCGCCCAGTCCGCCGCCGTGGGTGCGCAGGCCGACCGCCTCGCCCATGCCCTGCGCGGCGACAACAAGCTCCTCGGGACCTGGGGCGAGTTCTCCCTCCAGCGCCTCCTCGAAGCGGCGGGACTCCAGAAGGACCGCGACTTCCGCCTCCAGCTCTCCCTCGCCACCCCCGACGGACGCCGCCTCCAGCCGGACGCCCTGGTCCTGATGCCGGAGGACCGCTGCGTCGTCGTCGATTCCAAGCTATCCCTCAAGGCCTACCTCGACTTCCACAACGCCGACACCACCGAAGCCCGCCGCGCCGCCGCCGCCCGCCACGCCGCCGCGCTGGAGACGCACATCAAGAATCTCTCCGCCAAAGCCTACCAGGACCTCCCCGGCCTTCCCTCCTCCCCCGACTTCGTGCTGCTGTTCGTCGCGAGCGAACCGGCCCTCTCGCTGGCTCTCGCCGAGCGGCCGGGCCTCCTCGAACTGGCGGCCCGCCGCGACGTCGTGCCCGTCGGCCCCGGCGGACTCCTCACCGCCCTGCGCCTGATCGCCCTCCTCTGGCGGCAGAGCAACCAGAACCGCGCCGCGCGCGACGTCTTCGCCGAAGTCCGCGCCATCTACGAGCAGTACGCGTCCTTCACCGGCGACATGCAGGGCATCGCCGACGCCCTCGCCCGCGCCACCGACGCCTACGGCGCCGCCTTCCGCAAGCTCGCCACCGGCCCCGGCAACCTCGTCCGCCGCATGGAACGCTTCCGCGAAGAGAATTTCATCCACCCGTCCAAAACCGCCGCCCCGTCCTTCCTCGATCCAACCGAACCCGGAGACAACCCACCATGAAAAACCGTATCGTCCTCCCCGCCATCGCCGTCCTCCTGCTGGCCGCGCTCCTGCCCGCCTGCAAGCGCGACAAGGCCCCCGAGTCCCTCCTCGCGTCCGATCCCGACGTCCCCCCGCCGGCCGCCGTCGACGACTTCACGATGGAGAGCCTCGTCGGCGAATTCCCCGGCCACGTCCGCTCCGCCGACTACGCCGGGCACCCCCAGCTCGTGATCTTCTTCCTGCCCGACGACCCCGCCTGCGCCGCCGCCATCGAGGACTGGAACGCGCTCCAGCGCGACGACGCCCCGCGCGGTCTCGCCGTCCTCGGACTCGTCCCCGACCCGCGCCCGGTCGCCGAGCTGCGCCCCCTGGTGGCGGCCCTCTCGCCCGCGCCGGAGTTCCCGACCGGGCGCGCCGACTCGGCCATCATCACGGCCTTCGGCTCCCCGGAGGCCCTGCGCGTCGTCCCCACGGCGTACCTCCTCGACGCCGAAGGCGCCGTCATCCGCTACTACCCCGGCCACGTCCGCCCCGAATGGGTCCGCGAAGACCTCGACGCCATCCTCTCCGGCGCCCCCCTCCCCGACCACACCCCCGCCGGCGTCCTCCCCGAAGACAACGCCGCCTGAGCCGCCCTCCGTCCCCCGGGAACCCGGGATTCCGGCTTCCCGGGATCCTGGCCTGTCCCCCCCATGCCCTCCCCCCTGATCCACTGCGCCGCCGGCTGGGCCATCGCCCGCGGCGCCCGTTTCCGGGGCGCATCCCCCATCCCGTGGCCCGCCTTCCTCGCTTAC
The DNA here is from genome assembly GCA_017527155.1 of Kiritimatiellia bacterium. Taxonomy (GTDB): domain Bacteria; phylum Verrucomicrobiota; class Kiritimatiellia; order CAIQIC01; family Lenti-01; genus CACXEY01. The sequence continues at coordinate 20,908 of JAFXQI010000089.1, read as the reverse complement.
TCCCTCCTCGCGGCGACGCTCCCCGACATCGACGTCCCCATCGGCCTCCTCGCCGACGCCGCCCGCCTTTCCGACTACCACAACCAGTGCACCCACAGCCTCGCTTTCGCGCTGGCGGCATCCCTTCTCCTCTCCGCGGCCGGACGCATCCTCTTCCGCCGCATCCCGTGGTCCCGCCTCTTCGCGTGGACCCTCCTCCTGACGGCCTCCCACCTGCTGCTCGACTGGCTCACCTGGGGCCGCGGCGAACCCCTCCTCTGGCCGCTGGCCCCGCGCCGGTTCGCCTCCCCCGTCCCTCTCTTTTTCGGCGTCCGCCATTCCGAAGGGTTGTTTTCGGCGTCCCACTTGTATACCCTGTTGACCGAAAGCGCGACGCTGGGCGCCGCCGCGGCCGCATGGACCGCATGGCGGCATTTCCACGTCGCGGACAGGCACGGCACCATGGACGACAAACCCAATCCGACGGCATCCTACAAGACCAAATCCCTCGGCGCGGAGGGCGGCTCCTTCGCGGCCTACCGCCGCATCCAGTACGGCCCCGCCGGCCTCGGCTACATCCTCTGGGCCGAGTTGCTGGCGCTGTTCGTCGGCCCCCTCCCCGGCGCCCTCGGCCTGGTCCTGCGCAAGTGGCTCTACCCCACCCTCTTCAAATCCTGCGGACGCGGCGTCGTCTTCGGACGCAACCTCGTCCTGCGCCACGCGAAGAAAATCGCGCTCGGCGACGGCGTGGTCCTCGACGACGGCGTGGTCCTCGACGCCAAGGGCGACACCAACCACGGCATCGACATCGGCCCCGGCGTCTACATCGGCCGCAACACCATCGTCTACTGCAAGAACGGCGACATCGTCCTCGGCGCCCGCGCGAACATCTCCTCCAACTGCCAGCTCTTCTCCGGGAAGCACCTCGAAGTCGGCGAAGGCACCGTCGTCGCCGCCTACGTCTACCTCCTCAGCGGCGGCCGCTACGACCTCGCCCCCGGCGCGCCGCCCTTCGCCGACCAGCTCGGACTCGAAGTCCGCGGCCCGACCGTCATCGGCCCCGACAACTGGCTCGGCGCCGGCGCGGTGGTCCTCGACGGCGTGCAGACCGGCCGCCACGCCGTGGTCGGCGCCGGCGCCGTCGTCGCCACCTCCATCCCCGCCGACACCCTCGCCGTCGGCATCCCCGCCCGCCCCAAGCGCTCCCTCTCCCCCGCCCCCTGATTTTTCCCTGCCCAGACACGCCCCCACGCGTTCTCGCCCCATGGAGGACGGGTTCCGGACACGCCTCGCTCCCCGGAGCGGTAGCGGAGGAAAATCGGACCAATCGGAGTTTTCCCGGCCTCCCCCGTCATTCCTGTCCGCTTGCGGGGGGGGACTCGTGCAAAAAGCGGAGATGCGCCCGCCGCTTCGGTGCCCCTTCTTCCCCGGAAATGAAAGATTGCATTCCACCCCGGAAGACGCTATAAGCACGGAAACTGAGTTGGTGGACATAGCTCAACTTGGTAGAGCACTTGATTGTGGTTCAAGTGGTTGCGGGTTCAAATCCCGTTGTCCACCCCATCCCTTTAGCCCCGGAAAACCGGGGCTTTTTCGTTATTCCTGCTTCACGGTCAAAGCCCGTTTTCCTCCCGATTCCACCCCGATTTTCCAACTTTTTCCAACTGTCTAGTTGGAAGAAAACGTTGGAAAAGTTTGGAAGGGGAAAGGGCTTGGAAGGGGCGGAACGGGGGCGGGATAGGCTTGGAAGGGGTCGGCGGGTTGGAAAAAGTGTTGGAAAAAGTGTTGGAAAGAAAGTTGGAAAACCGCCCCGACGGCATCCCCTTCCACCCTCCGCGAACGGTCGGCCAGCCCCGGCGACGGTCGGCCCGCCCGACGGCCCCGACGGCCAGCCCGTCCCCCATCCGCTCCCGGTCGGCCAGCCCCGGCGACGGTCGGCCCTGCGGCCCCGGCCCCATCGGGGGAAGGTGTCGGCATGGTCGGCCAGCAAACAGCCCCCAATGACAACCCAATCGCAGAATCCTCCGGAAATCGCAGTTTGCCAATATGCCGAAAAACAAAGCGAAAACGCCCCTCCCGCGGCCACAAGATGCAATTGGGCGGGAGGGGGCATTTCCCAATGGCACCAATTTTTCCCAATGGCAGTTCTCGCAAAGACCGCGGCACGGCGCGGGAACGACTGGGGCCCCGGCCTCAAGTAGTACCTACGCACCCCGCCCCCCCCCGTGCCGCCCGCCGCCCCCGCCGACGGCACCGCCCGCCGCCCCCGCGCCGCGTGGGGGTGGGGTTCTCCACCAACCCGACCGCCGCACCGCCCACGCCCGCTGGCCGCTCTGCGGGGCTTGTAGAGGCAAGGCGGCATCCTCGACCTCTGGCACCCGTCGCCGTCGCCGCTGGCGCTCCGGCATGGGTGGGGATGCTGACGGGGATGGGGAGGTGGGATAGAGGGGAGGGGTGGCGGCGTCCGGTGGCTTTCGCCGCGTTCCGTCCGCCGTTGGCGGATTCGGGTTCGGGAGGTTGGGGAATGCACTTGCACGGGGAAGGGAGGGCGGCACCCGCACCCCCGCCGCCACTCCATCCCCGGCAACTCGCGCCGCACTTGTCGCCCTGCTCCGTGCCGACAAGGGAGTTTCCGCCACTCGCCGCGCCCGTGTCCTCGCCGCCTTTGACGCGGAAGAGGGGGCCGTTGGCCGTCCGGCTGGATGGGGGCCCGCCTCCATCGCCGCGAAAAAGAATGACATTCACCTCGCCACGCTTCTAGGTTGGGCGGACAGGGGGAAAATCCAGTCCCGGCGCGTTGGGGAACGGCTTACCCTTGTCAACCTCGAAGAGGTTGCCGCCTACGCCGCACTCCATCCCCGCCGCCCCCGGACGCCGCCCGCCGCCCCGGCCCCGTAGCAGGGCCCCGACAGGGCGAACGGCCCCAACTTCGTCTTGTGGCGACGTTCCCGGCCCCCGGCCCCGACCTCTGGCCCGCTCCGTCGCCGTCTCGCGGTATCTTTCGGCCCCGCAATCGCACCGCCGGCCGCCACCCCGCCAAGAATCCGGCCACCGCAACCTCCGCCGCGCCGCCACCTCCAACGGCATCCGCCCCGCCAATCTCTGGAAGGGACGGCCCCAAAACAACGTTCCCAGCCCCTTCCGGCGCGCATCCCACCGCACCATTTCCAGCCCCGCCCCGCTTGGCGTTTCTCGCGTTTTCGCGGTCGGATTTTCGGGGTGTTGTTCGGAAGCCGTCCGGCCCTGGTTCCCTACCACCTCGCCGCCCCCCCACTCCCCGAAAGGAATCCCCCCGGCCAATCCCATCCGCGCCCCCACCCTCCAACGGAATCCGGCCCCGTCAAACTCCATCCCCCTCCCGGCCCCGACAACAAAAGCCCCCCCCTCCGCACGGGGCGGGGAGGGGGGGCCGTGACAAGTTGAAACGGGTTGCCAGCCTCTACCAAAGCCCGTCCGCTTGGAACGTCGCCCGCATCTCCGCAAGCCGTTGTTCATGCAATGGGGGCGGTGCGTCTTTCCCTCCCTCACCCGTTGCAATCCCGCCGCAAACGTATTGCGCCAGTTCCCCCGGCTCGTTCAACAGTTGTTCGGGGAGTGAAAAGGTAAAGTTCCGGAAAACGGAAAGGGGGGTGTTGTCCCCATCCGTCCACGCAAGGCGATTCATGCTCGCCGCAACCTTGGCAAGGTTTTCATATTGCTCGCCATCAATGGTCACGCACAAGGCACCGTTGCTTTCTGTCATTCTAATCATGCTTCCACCTAAAAGCCCTTCCCGGCGCGCTAGAAGGGGGACGCGGAAGCGTCCCGACACGCCAAGAAGGGCAAACGGTTTTTCGGTTGGCTCGCGGCCTTCTAGCTCCGCAAGGCCCCCGGCGACGGGGAACGGGGCGAACCCTACCGCCTCGCCGCCCCCGGCGTCAACCCCCTTCCGTCGCCCGGTCGCGGTCGCGCTCCCTGCGGAGTTCGCGCAACCGTTCGCGCCGCGCCCAAGCATCCCAAATCTGCCAAGCGCGTTCGGGAGTCTCTACGGCCTCGCCTTTTCGGGTTGTCCCCGCCGTCACGTTATGGCAACCCAACGCGGGGCAACGGACAAACCACCGCCCGCCATATTGAAAGACTCCCTGCGGGACAAGCTCGCAATCGGGGCAAGGTTCATGTTCCGGCATCATGGGGCCGTTGTCCTTTCCGCTGCCGGGGCGACGGCGGCACCGTCCGCACCGCCGCCGCCAGCCGGATTTCATGCCTCTCCATACCCCCTCCGCCGCTTCGCGTCCCTTGCGGCCCCCAACTCTTTCATTACGCGGGACATGAACACGGCCCCTCGGCTTCGCGGCTCTTCGCCCGTGCGCATGTCGCCAATGAAAGCATCCAGCAAAATCCGAAACTTGTCCGCGCCCATTTCCGCCATCGCCTTTCCGTACTCGGTCATTGCGCGTGTCGGGTTTTCCTCCCGGCAATACTCCGCTGCAAACGCTGGCAAGTCGCAATCCTTCGTTGCGCACAAGCGTTCGTAATCATCGGCGGGGCCATTCCCCACAACCGCCGCCGCCAACGCCACCGCGCCCTTGCCGCCGAATACGGTTTCCGCCCCCCTCCCCCCTTCAATGCCCGACCCGACTATCCGACCCGACCCTTTCCCGCGTGCGTGCGGGTCGGTCGGTGTGTCGGTCGGTGTGTCGGGTCGGTGTGTCGGTGTTGTAATGTCCGTTTTGTCGGTGTTGTCGGTCGGTGTGTCGGTTTGTCGGTGTGTCGGTGTGTTATGGCATCGGTTCGCATTGCGCTGGCATCCGTTGGCATCCGGCGGCATTGCGTTGGCATCCTCGGCGGCTTCGCCCTTCCACCGGGCGCGGGCGGAATCCCGCTGGCGTTCGGAGTAGGAAAGGGCCTCGGCAAGCATACGGTCAGCAAGGGGTGTTATGCCCTCGGCTTCATCTTCCAGCGCGTCAACCGTCTTGTCCATGAAGTCCCCTTTTTCGGCGGGGGTCATGTTCCGCGTCTGGCGGTACCATTGGGCGGGTCTAAACTTGTACCAATCCATGATTCACTTCCTCTTGCTCTTGCGTTCGGGGGTCTTGGCGGGTATGGTTGCACCCATCGGAACGCGCCGCGCTGGCGATCGCTTCGACTTGCCGCCCTGCTTCCCGGCCCGGCGGCTTTCTTGTGCCCGCGCCCCAATCGGCAACGCCAGCCCAAGCAAGTTTTTGATTTCCGACCGCACCCCGCACAAGGCCCGGTTCACCTCCCTCCGATCGGCTTCAAGCTCAAACTGCAAGACAAGGGCGCGGCGGAGTGCAACATGGTTTTTCGCGGTCATGGTCAGCCCTCCGCCGTTTCGCAAAGGAAGGTTTCCAGTTCGTTCCGGCTCCATCGCACGCGGGAGGGAGTGATACGGCGTGGGTGCAAGAAGTTCTTGGATTCCCACGCAAACAGGGTTTTCCTGTGGACGCCCGCCAAGGCGGCGGCTTCGCCCGTGGTAAGCATCTTGTCACGACGGACGGCGCGCGCTTTCAAGGCGGAAATGGCTTCGGCGCGTTCGGCGGGGTCGGCAATGCCAGCCGACAACAGGGCGGCGGCGGTGTTCATGGTTTCGGGTTTCATTGTTGTAAACTCCTTTTGGGTTTCGGTTGAATCTGGTCGTTTTGAATGGATAGGGAGGGCGGGACGGTCATTCTGTCGCCGTCCTCCTGGTTCCGGCTGTCAGCCGTTGCCTTTCCTCCGTCGCGCGTTTCGCGCTTCCCTGTCGGCTTCCTCCGCATCCAACTGGTGTCGGATCATTTTGGCAACGGTATCGTACAAGCCCCCCAATGCTTTTTCCGTTCCATCGGCTTCGATGGTCTTGGCAAGCCTTTTCAGGATGTCGCCCCATGCGCCAGCCTGATCCACCCATGCATATTCTGCCCTGATTGTATCCGCATCCTCTGGGGGGGCCTCTTCGGGGGCCATGTAGATTTCTTCCAGTCCCCACAAAAGCGTCCTTGCTTCGTCTAGGGTTGCCAATGCATGAACGGCCAATCGGCGGGCACGCGCGAGCGGGCTTTCCAGTTTTTCATCTCGTTTGATGATCATACTTGATTCCTCTTCGGGGAGGTCGCGCGCACCGCCCGCCCATCCGGGCTAGGCTGTGAAGTGCGCGCACACCCTCCAAAGGGGGCGCTTATTTGGGTCATGTTTCACGGGATGCAAATGCACGAAACGCCCGCCAGCATTGACAAAACGCAATTGGAAATTAGGTCAAACGCGGTTTCCTGCGCCCTGCGGATGCTGGGAAAAGAGGAAATTGCGGGGGAGGGGCGGCCCCCTACGGCCCCGACGGCAAGCCCGTTTCCATCCGCCCTACGGTCGGCCAGCCGCCGGCGGCTGTCGGCCCCGGTGGGGCCATTTCCCCTTTCCCGGCATCGGCCAGCCCTCCCACACACCGCCCCCGCCGCCAGCCGCCCCCGGTCGGCGGCTGTCGGCCCTGCGGCCCCTGCGCTTCACCGTGCGCGGGGTTTCCATCGGTGGGGGCATGGGAGGGAGGGTCGGCGGCTTCCGCGTCCCTGCGGGCATCTGGCGGGCCGTGCGCCCCATCCGCGGACGGCGGCACGCTCAGCCCCTAGGTTCCCCGGTGCGGGGATCGCCCGCCCCGCGCCTGTTCCCGCTCCGCTTGCTCCGTCCCCATGTTCGCAATCTTCAAGCCAGGTCGCCCTGCCGGAATCTTCCGCCTGCCTGTCTTTTCCCGGTAGTCGGCCCAACGCCGCTTGATCGTGCTTTCTGAAACTCTCAACTCCCGCGCGGTTTCGGCAATCGTCTTTCCTCCCCGCTCGCGCAAGTTCGCAACGGCGGGAAGGTCAATCTTCATTCCTGCCGCCGCGGCCATGCGTCCGGCCTTGTCCTGTTTCTCGCGCAAGCGTTCCAACTGCACCACCAATTTCCGGCGTGCATTCTCCGCCTTTTCGCGCTCCGCCGCCTCTGCCCCCCACTCTTCCCTCGCATGGTGCGCATCCGCCCGCGCTTCCGCAATCTCGGCCTCTGCTTCCTCGCCCTGTAGGATGGTGCGGATTTCGCCCCGCGCCGCCTCGCCCAACCGCGCACAATACGCGGCCAGCCCGATAGCCAACTTCCGCCGCGCCTCGCCGCCCATCCCCTCCACCGTTGCCGCCAGCGTCACCCGCCGCCAGCGTCGCCAAGTCTCCACTTGCACCGTCCCCTCGCACGCCCCATCCAGCCACCCGCCGACGGCATCCAGCACCCATCCCAAAAACGGACTTGCCCGCCATTCCCCGGCGGGCTTCCCGCAAAGCCATTCCAGCATCCCCACCATGATTCCAAAGCCCTCAACGGGATCGGGTGCGGGTGCGTTCCACCGCGCAATCCGTTCCGTGCGTTCCGCCATGCACCGCAAGAAATCCAAGGGCGTTCCGGCGTACACCGCCGCCGCGTCTTCGCCCGCGCCAAGCCGCGCAAACGCGCCCGCCAAATGCACGCTGCATTCCGCCCCAACGTCAAAAAAGATATCGGGGGTCGGCCCCTCCAAATCTTCCAGCAAGTCAAAGGCAATCCGTTCTTCCGCCGTCCAACCCCGAAACCCCTTCCGCCGCCGCGTCCTCTCCAAGCGTCCCTGCAACTCAAGAATCCGTTTCCCCAACTCCCTCCGCCCCCGCTCTGCTTCATCGTCCCCATCGGGGTCAAAGTCGGGTTCATCGGGGTCAAGACAATCAAGCCCAACCAAAGATTCCCGCAAGGCCAAAATCCGGGCGACAAGGCCCTCGATGCCGTCCGGCGTCCGTCCTGCCGTGTCCCGTTTCACTTCCGGCCCCCTTTCGCCTTGGCGAGCAAGCGGGCAACCTTGGCGATCGTTGCGGGGTCGGCATCGGCCAGCATCCCGGCAAGGTCGGCGGGGAGGGCGACGGCTTCCAGCGCGTCCCCATCGGGGGCGACGGCGGGGGCGGCGACGGCCCCGGCAATGGCTTTCGGCATCGCGTTCCCGATTGCCCGCCGCATCGCGTCCCGGCCCCGGCGGTCATAGTGTTTCAAGACAATCTCCGCCGTTCGGTGTCCCGTGATTTTCCGTAGAATGTCCATCGGAACGCCGTTTGCAAGGGCCAGCGTGCAAAAGGTCGTTCGGAAGGAATGCCAGCCGCATAGGCTCCCGCGGAGTTTCCTTTGCTCCCCGTCCCCGATTTCCGCCAGCGTCGCCCGCGCGGGGGTATCGCGTTTCGGTTCGGAAACAAGGGCCATCCGGCCCGCCGTTTCCATCGCGTGCAAGTAGTCACTCACCGCGCCCTTCCCCGTCCCGATTTCGGCCGCGATTTCCACCCCGTTCTTCCCCTCGAAGTGCAAGGCGAGAATGCGCCGCGCCTTGTCTTTCCGCTTGGCCGTCCATCCCTCCCTTTCCATGCCGTCCTCTAGCATCGCCGCCGCCGCTTCGGCATCCTCCGGGGCTTCATACTTCCCGGCGTTTTCATGGGGGCTTGCCTTGGCTTCCCGTTCGGGCTTGGCGAACCCCGCCGCCGCCAACACCTTCCCAAGCCGCCAGTTCAGCCCGTAGGGGTTCCGGGCATACGCAAGGGCGATTTTCGGCCAAACATACGGCACGCCCTTTTTCCGCATCGCGGCGGCATCCTCCAACACGGCCCGGAAGGGAGGGAAGATGGGGATTTCCACCGTTTCCCCCGTCTTGGCCGTTTTCACCGTCACAAAGCCCTCGGCAAGGTCAACCGCATCCCACCGCAAGCGGCACACGTCGCCCCGGCGGAGTGCGGTGCAAGCGGCGGCGACAAGCACGGGGCGGAGTTCGGGATCGGTATCGGCGGCGGCGGCGAAAATGGCATCCAGTTCGGCCCCGTCAAACGGGCGGCGGTGTACAGTGGAAACCGTGCGCTTCGGGAGGTTCGCAAGATACTCCCGGAACCCCCGGCTGTTTCCGTCCACCTTCCGCAAGACGCTCCGCACGGTTTCCATGTAGTCGTTCCACGTCCGCGCCGAAACGCCGCTTCCGTCCACGTCCTCAAGAAAGGCTTTGAAGTGTTCGGCGGTCAAGCCCCCGGCCTCTTTCACGTTCGGGAAGCGGTCGGCCATGAAGCCGACAAACCGGGACAAGACGGAATGAACCCGCGCCCGCCGCTCTTCCGTCAAGTCGGCCTTGTGGGGAAGGGCATCCCATCGGGCGGAGAGGTCGGCCAGCTTCAAGCGGTCAACCTTGCCGCCGTAACGTGCCGCGTGGATTTTCTGCACAAGGGCGGCTTCTTCTTCCCGGCTCTTTTCCCCCTCCCGGATACGCTTGAAAAGGGCTTCGGCCTCGCCGCGTGATTTCTCGAAAGCCGCGTCCCCGCGTTTCTCTCCCGGTTCGGGCGGTGTCCCCTTCCAGCGGCAAAGGCTGGTTTCATGCCGCTTGCCGTCCACTTGCCAAAGGCCAAACCAATAAGGGGCAACCCCTTTCGCCGTCCGCCGTATGAAAACGCCCATGTTCAACTCCTCTTTGTTTTCGGTTCTACCTTGTGCCTCCCGAAACTACCCGGACGGGGTTGGAATTGCAAGGGTAAAGTTGGAACAAAACGTTGGAAAAGGCGTTTTTTTGTTTTGGAATATGCGCTTTTATTGGCCTTTTTGAAAATATGCCCTTGCTTGTGGTTCAAGTGGTTGCGGGTTCAAATCCCGTTGTCCACCCCATCCCTTGGCCCCGCACCCGCGGGGTTTTTTCGTTTCCGGCTTTTGCAATGGCTCCCCGGGGAAAATGCCCGGGACGCCACGGAATGTTTTTTCCATTCCATTGCGATCCCGCCAGGGCCCGACCTCCGGGCCCCCACCCCCTCTCCCCCCCCCGCCCCGCCTGCCAGCCGGTGCGGGGAAGGACTTGCGGCGGGGGCGGGGATGGGGCATACTGGGAAAAAATGCAGGGGCCGGAAGGGCTCCGGAGAGGAAACAGCAAGATGAGTCTGAAACTGGAAAAGATCGAAGGGTTTGCCGGGCCGAAGGGGCCCGTGGTGCTGGTCATCATGGACGGCGTCGGGATCGGGAAGTACGAGGAGGGCGACTACGTGCGGTCGGCGTCGATGCCGAACCTGGCCTGGCTCAAGGCGAACGGCGTCCACACGTCGCTCAAGGCCCACGGGCGCGCCGTCGGAATGCCGTCGGACGCCGACATGGGCAACAGCGAAATCGGCCACAACGCCATCGGTTGCGGCCGCGTGTACGACCAGGGCGCGGCGCTCGTCGGCAAGGCCGTCGAGAGCGGCAGCCTCTACGAGGGCGCGGTCTGGAAGAAGCTGATCGCGAACGTGAAGGCCAAGGGCGGCACGCTGCACTTCATCGGGCTCTTCTCCGACGGCAACGTCCACAGCCATCTGGACCACCTCAAGGGGATGCTCCGGCAGGCCGCGAAGGAAGGCGTCCAGAAGGTGCGCATCCACGCGCTGCTGGACGGGCGCGACGTGCCGCCGACGTCGGCGCTGGAATACGTGGTGCCGTTCGAGGCGTTCCTGGCGGAGCTGAACACGGATGGCCGCGACTACGCGATTGCCTCCGGCGGCGGCCGCATGAACATCACGATGGACCGCTACGAGGCCGACTGGTCGATGGTCGAGCGCGGCTGGAAGACCCACGTCCGCGGCGAAGGCGAGCGCTTCCCCAGCGCGCAGGCGGCCATCGAGGCCTTCCGCGCGCGCCAGCCGGGCGTGCTGGACCAGGACCTGCCGGCGTTCGTCGTCGAGCGCGACGGCAAGCCGCTGGGGCCGATCGTGGACGGCGACAGCGTGATCCTCTACAACTTCCGCGGCGACCGCGCGATGGAGCTGACGCGGGCGTTCGAGCAGGAGTCGTTCGACAAGTTCGACCGCGGTCCGCGGCCCGACGTCGAGTACGCCGGGATGATGCAGTACGACGGCGACGCGGGGATCCCGAAGCAGTTCCTCGTCGATCCGCCGCACATCACGCGGACGATCGGCGAGTACCTGGCGGACGCCGGGCTGCGGCAGCTGGCCATCAGCGAGACGCAGAAGTACGGGCACGTGACGTATTTCTTCAACGGCAATCGCGCGGAAAAGTTCAGCGAGGAGCTGGAGGACTACGTCGAGGTGCCGTCGGACATCGTGCCGTTCGAGGAGCGCCCGTGGATGAAGTCGGCGGAAATCACCGACAAGCTGCTGGAGGCCATCGGGAGCGGCAAGTACCGCTTCATCCGCGTCAACTATCCCAACGGCGACATGGTCGGCCACACGGGCGTGTTCGACGCGGTGCACATCGCGATGGAGGCGGTCGACCTCGCGCTGGGGCGTCTGATTCCCGCGGTGCAGGCGGCCGGCGGCGTGCTGGTGGTCAGCGCCGACCACGGCAACAGCGACGACATGTACGAGCACGCCAAGGACGGCAGCGTCAAGATCGACAAGGCCACCGGCAAGCCCAAGGCGCGCACGGCCCACTCGCTCAATCCGGTCCCCGCCGTCGTCTGGGCGCCGGGCCTGGACGGCCGGGTTCGGCTCGCGGACGGCATCGAGGGCCTCGGCATCTCGTCCCTCGCGGCGACCTGCCTGAACCTCCTCGGCTTCGCCACCCCCGAAGGCTACGATCCCTCCATCGTCCGGCTCGGGTAGTTTTGAGCCGGATGCCAGAGCGGTTTGGGAAACAGTGTGGCCGCTGTCCATTGTGGCACCAACCATGGACGCCCTTTGCCACGGTGGACGCGCAGAAGCGCGTCCCTCCCCTTGGCGAGCGCCCCGGGAGGGTCGCGCTTCCGCGCGACCTTGCGGTTGGAACACACCCGGAAAGCCACGGAATCTCCCAGTCCGCTCTGGTCTAGGAGGCGCAGCCACTTTTAGCACGCAATGACGACACTCAACGACAAGATCGGCCCGGCGGTGTTCCGGAGGCTCCCGAAACCCGACTACGACGGCGGGTGCCTGCTCAATCTAATGGTGTCTGTCATCCGCTCGCGGGGCGGGCGGTCGCCGCACGAGGCGCTGCGGAATTTGCCGGTGGCGGAGCTCAAGCGGTACCGCAAGGTGGTCCTGCTGCTGCTTGACGGCATCGGGGCTGGGCAGTTGCGCGACTGGATGGTTGCCGAGAAGGAGCCGAGCGCGTTCTTCGGGAGGCATCCGCACGATGTCATCACCACCGTCTGTCCGGCAACCACGGCGTCGGTCGTCACGCTGCTTGCGACGGGGGCTTCGCCCGCCGAACACGGCATCCTCGGGTGGCACCTGCACATGGCGGACCTCGGGATCGAGGGGACGTTCCTGCCGTTCGTGACTCGCACGGGGACGCCGATCGCGCAGGATACGTTCGACCTGGCGAAGTACCTGCAAATGCCGTCGCACCTGGCGACGACGAAGGGGCGGCGCGTGCTGATTTCGCCGTGGGGGCTGCCGACGAGCCGGACGTCGATGGCGCAGGGCTGGTGGCACGACCGGCGGTCGTATACCACGCTGGAGGGGCTGGTGCGGCGCCTGCGGGCGTTCGCGAAGGAGGAGACGGAGGGGCCGGATTTCGCCTACGCCTACTGGCCGAAGTACGACTCCCTCTGCCACGAGTTCGGTCCCGAAGGCCGCGAACCGGCCGACCACCTCCGCGTTCTGGACGGCATCCTGGCGCGGATCGAGCGGGCCCTGCGCGGCACGGACACGCTGCTGCTCGTCACCGCCGACCACGGCCACATGCAGACGGACGTGACGGTGGACCTCTCGCAGATGCCCGGCTTCTATTCCACCCTCTCGACCCTCCCCAGCGGCGACGCCCGCATGACGCACTGCCTGGTGCGTCCCTCGCGCGAACGCGACTTCCTGCGCATGCTCCGCGGGGAGCCGCTGAAGAGCGCGTGCGTGGCGGTGTCGCGCGCCGACTTCCTGGCGTCGGGCATCCTCGGTCCCGGCAAGCCGCATCCCGCGCTGGAGGACCGGATGGGCGACTGGGTGCTCTGCGCGCTGCCGCGCCACGCCCTGGCGTATCCGGCGAACGTGCCTCCCGTCCCCGGCGAGCCGGTGAAGCCCCCGATGAAAGGCACCCACGGCGGCCTCTCGGAAGCCGAACTGCGGGTACCGCTGTTCGTCGTGCGCCCCTGATGGGGGCGCAGCGGACTGGGAGCCGGAGTTTGGTTGCCGACACCTTGGCTTTGCTTGCATGGCAGCCGCCAGGACGGACTGCCGGATCCGGCTTCCGTCGTGCCATGTGCGGTATGTGTGCACAAACCGGAGATGCGCCCGATGGGTCGATGGTGGGACGATTTGGGAGCTTGCAGGCGCAGGGCAAACGGAGTAGGATACCGGGACATTTTGCGATAGCGAAAGAGAGTGAACGACATGAGCGACAACGAAACCAAACCGGCCGGGCCCCATCCGGTCATCGACGCGCTGGAATGCAAGGCCTGCGGGCGCTGCATCGCCGCCTGCCCCAAGAAGGTCATCCGCATGGGCGACGAACTCAACGCCCGCGGCTACACCTTCGCGCAGTACACCGGCGAGGGCTGCATCGGCTGCGCCAGCTGCTTCTACGCCTGCCCCGAGCCCAACGCCATCGAAGTCCACATTCCCGCCAAGGGCTGATCCTCCCGCCCACCCAAGGAGTCCCATCCATGACCACCCAACTGATCAAAGGCAACAACGCGGTCATCGTCGGCGCCCTCTACGCCGGCTGCGACTGCTTCTTCGGCTACCCCATCACCCCCGCCAGCGAAATCCTCCACGCCGCCGCCAAGCAGTTCCCCAAGGCCGGCCGCCAGATGGTCCAGGCGGAGAGCGAGGAAGCCTCCATCAACATGGTCTACGGCGCCGCCGCCACCGGCCGCCGCGTCATGACCGCCTCCAGCGGCCCCGGCACCAGCCTCATGCAGGAGGGCTTCTCCTACCTCGCGGGCGCCCAGCTGCCGGCGGTCTTCGTGGACGTCATGCGCGCGGGCCCGGGCCTGGGCAACATCGGCCCCGAGCAGGGCGACTACAACCAGGTCGTCAAGGGCGGCGGCCACGGCAACTACCGCAACATCGTCCTCGCGCCCGCCACCGTCCAGGAAATGTGCGACTTCACCATGAAGGCCTTCGAGCTTTCCCAGAAGTGGCGCATGCTCTGCGTCGTGCTCGCCGACGGCGTGCTCGGCCAGATGATCGAGCCCCTCCGCTTCCCCGAAAAGGCCCTCGCCCCCGCCACCGACACCTCCTGGGCGGTCGACGGCACCGCCGCCACCCGCCCCAACTGCGTCACCTCGATCTTCCTCGACTTCGACCAGCTGGAAGCCTTCAACAACGAGCTCCAGGAGAAGTACGCGCGCGTCGTCGCCGAGGAGCAGGACAGCGAATCCTACCGCCTCGACGACGCCGACATCGGCCTCGTCGCCTACGGCATCAGCGCGCGCATCGCGCACGGCGCCGTCGACGCCGCCCGCGCCGAAGGCATCAAGGCGGGCCTCTTCCGCCCCAAGACGCTGTTCCCCTTCCCGGCGGTGGCCCTCAACGAATTCGTCTCGCGCGGCGGCAAGCAGCTGATCAGCGTCGAGATGTCCAACGGCCAGATGCGCGACGACATCCGCCTGCACACCGAATGCCGCTGCCCGGTCCGGCTCGTCAGCCGCATCGGCGGCAACATCATCACCCACGACCAGGTCCTCGCGGAAATCCGCGCCGCGGCCAAGGCCGGCTGACCCTCCAGGAGGCGCAACATGGAAGAAAAAATCATCAAGACCCGCGGCCTGTACAAGACCTTCCCCCGCAAGGGCGGCTCCGCCCAGACCGCCACCCACTACTGCCCCGGCTGCCAGCACGGCACCCTGCACAAACTCATCGGCGAAGCCCTGGCCGACCTCGACGTCCAGGACCGCACCGTCGTCATCAGCCCCGTCGGCTGCTCCGTCTTCGCCTACTACTACTTCGACACCGGCAACGTCCAGGTCCCCCACGGCCGCGCCGCCGCCGTCGGCACCGGCATCTCCCGCTCGCGCGACAACGCCATCGTCCTCTCCTACCAGGGCGACGGCGACCTCGCCTCCATCGGCCTCAACGAGACCATGCAGGCGGCCAACCGCGGCGAAAAACTCGCCGTCTTCTTCGTCAACAACACCGTCTACGGCATGACCGGCGGCCAGATGGCCCCGACCACCCTCGTCGGCGAAAAGACCGAGACCACCCCCGACGGACGCGACCCCGCCCACTGCGGCTACCCCCTGCACATGGCCGAACTGCTCAACCAGCTGCGCGCCCCCGTGTACATCGCGCGCATCTCCTTCTCCAGCATCGCCAACATCCGCAAGGCCCGCACCGTCATCCGCAAGGCCCTCGAGATCCAGAAGGCCGGCCTCGGCTACACCTTCGTCGAAGTCCTCATGGCCTGCCCCACCAACCTCAAACTCGACGCCGCCGGCTCCGACCGCTTCGTCTCCGAGCTCATGGAAAAAGAATTCCCGCTCGGCGTCCTCCGCGACCGTTCCGCCGAATGCGCCCCCATCGTCCGCCCCGCGCGCGACTACTCCAAGGCCACCCTCGACAAACTCTTCAAGCTCGACACCGACTTCGCCCCCGACGCCGTCCGCGACGACGCGGCGCCCGTCTTCGGCGCCAAGATGTCCGGCTTCGGCGGCCAGGGCGTCCTCAGCATGGGCATCATCCTCGCCCGCGCCGCCTGCTCCGCGGGCAAATACGTCTCCTGGTACCCCTCCTACGGCCCCGAACAGCGCGGCGGCACCGCCAACTGCGGCGTCGTCGTCTCCGGGCGTCCCGTCGGCTCCCCCGTCGTCAACACCCCCGACCTCCTCGTCGCCATGAACCGCCCGTCCCTCGAGAAATTCGCCTCCACCGTCAAGCCCGGCGGCCTCATCCTCGTCGACGAATCCATCGGCGACTACCCGGCCCCCGAAGGCGTCCGCCTGCTGGCCGTCCCCGCCCAGCGCCTGGCCGTCGAAGGCGGCAGCGCCCGCGCCACCAACACCGCGATGGTCGGCGTCCTGGCGGCCCTGGCCCCCAACCTCGACCTCCCCGACGCCGCCTACGAAGCCGCCATCGCCATGAACTTCGCCGGCAAAGACAAAGTCATCGACCTCAACCGCAAAGTCTTCCACCACGCCCGCGCCTGGGCCGCCGCCCACAAGCAGGGCTGAAGCCGGACAAGGAAAAACTCCGATTCATCCGAGTGCTCCGCCAACGCTCCACCCGCCCGGTACCCAGTCCGGCATAAAGTTTTGCCGGTCCGCCACTGGGGGGACGGGCGCCTCGCCCGTCCATTCGCGGATGGAACGCCGATGGATGCCGCGTTCCATACTCTTCTTTTGCACAAGGACGGGCGGGGGCGCCCGTCCCCCCAGTCTGCTCTACCCCAACAACCAATGCGGACATTGAAGCCGTGCGTCTGGATGGCTTGCATCGGGCCGCCCGGAGGTCGGCCCCTACCAGGCGGACACACCAGGCACCACAAAGTTTTCCCCTGCCGCCCCCAACGTTTTCCACAATCCCTCTCCTCTGGGAGTCGCACCCCTTCGACGGAGTCTCTGTAACAGCGAAAGGAACGCTCTCCGGCACTGGGGGGACGGGTGCCCCCGCCCGTCCAAAGCGCAAGGGGCGTGGGAGGAGAGAGAAAGGGAATCTACGGGACAAATTGGAATTGCCCCATTGGAGTTGTCGGGTGGAAACCTTCTCGTTTGGTTGGCCCGCCGGTAGGGCCCGACCTCCGGGCGGGCCGTGCCTTGGGAGAAGCAATGGCGGGCCGCCCGGAGGTCGGCCCCTACCATGACGAAGCACGGAAAATCGGGAGGTTTTTCTCTGACAACATTACCTGTTCCTCCTCCCAGTCGGGGCGCGGGCGTCCCGCCCGCGAGATACCCGGAAGACGGCCAACATGCGCATCTCCATTCGCAAATGGACGGGCGAGGCGCCCGTCCCCCCAGTGCGGGCCAGCCGAAATGAATGGAGCGCTACCTGTTTTGAGATTATGGAAAATGTTGACAAATCATGCCATTTTATACGCTTCTCAGCCCCATGAAACAGAGGCGGCGCGGGGCGCATCGCACTGGGGGGGACGGGCGCCCTCGCCCGTCCTCGTGCAAGGATCATTGCCCCCCCTTGATCGTCATTCCTTCAGGCCGACGCCCACGCGGAAGAAGCGGTAGAGGCGCTTTTGGGACTCGGGGAGGCGGGTCACGTCGGTCCAGGGTTCCGCGTCGGAGAGGGTGGTCTTGCCGTACACGGTGTAGGTGCGCTCGACGCCGTCGTCGGGACTCGGGGAGACCATGAGGGAGAGGACGCCTTCGTCGAAGGAAATCCCCGCCGTGAAGACGGATTCCCCGTCCTCCGGGTCCAGTCCCGCCACGTAGCACTCCCACACCACGCGGCCGTTCGCGGCGGTGGACATCGCCGCCGCCTCGTAGTCGCCGCCGGCGGCGGAGAGGGCCCGCGCCGCCCGGCTGTCCAGCCACGAATGCGCGACGGGGACGGGCGTCGAGGTCGTCACCGCGCCGGGGGCGTCGGCGATGGGTTCCCACGAGAGGCCGAGCCGTGCGAGCGTCTCCTCCCAGCGCGGGGCCTCGGACTCCTCGATCTGCACGACGGGCCTGCCGTAGGCGAACGGATTGCCCTCGAAGGACGGCACGGCGTGGCCGGTCCCCTCGAAGCGCAGCGTTTCCAGCGAGGGGCAGACCCGGAACGCGCCCGCGCCCACGCTCCCCAGTCCCGACGGGAACACCACCCGCTCCAGCGAGATGCACCAGTCGAACGCCCCCGCGCCGATCCCCTCCACCGTCCCGCCGAACGCCAACTCGCGCAGCGCCGTCGCGTCCGAGAACGCCGAGGCGTCCACGCTGCGGACCGTCCCCGGCACCGCGTAGCGCTCCGCCGGCGAGGCCGCCGGATACCGGATCAGCCGCGTGAAGTCCCGGTCGAAGAGCGCCCCCGCCGCATCCACCGCGTACTCCCCGTTGCCCTTCGCCACCAGCAGCGAGGACAGCGCCAGGCAGTCCCCCAGCCGTTCCCCCGTCACCCCGCCCGCGTTCGCCCCCAGGTACAGCGTCCGCAGCGACTCCTTCGAGAACGCCTCCAGGAACGCCCCCTCCGCGTTGTCGAAGTACAGCGACTTGACCGACGCCCCCGAGAACGCCCCCGCCCCCACCTCCTCCACCCCCGCCGGCAGCGCCACCGTCGCCAGCGCCGTGCACCCGCTGAACGCCCCCGCACCGATGCGCTTCGCGCCGTCCGGCAACGACACTGCCCGCAGGCCCGTGCAGCCCTCGAACGCCTTGAGCCCAATCTCCTCCACGCCGCCCAGCTCCGCTTCCGCCAGCGCCGTGCACTTCGAAAACGCGATGTTTCCGATTGTCCGCAGACTCCCCGGCAACGCCAACCGCGTCAGGCTGTAGCAGTTGTAGAAGGCGCTTGTGCCGATGCTCTCCACGTTCTCCCCGACGGCCACGCTTGCCAAGGCGGAACAGGAGGAAAACGCAGAGTTTCCGATGCTCGTCACGTTGTCGGGAATCGTGAGGGATTGGACCTTGGGACAGTTAGCAAACATATAGTCCCCAATCTTCGTCATCCTCTCGCCCAACACAATCGTCTCAATGTTCGTGCACTCGGCAAACGGCCTAGAGTAGGAATCCCAGTCATTCGTGACATTTCCCAGAACCGTCACGCTCGCCAAGGCGCTGCAATTGCGAAACGCCCTGTCCCCGGTGCTCATCACGCTCTCGGGAATCGTCACTCCCGTCAGCCCACTGCATCCGTAAAACGCACCATCTCCGATACTTGTCACGCTGTTGCCAATCGACACGCTCATCAGACCCGGGCAATCCTCAAACGCATAGTCCCCGATGCTCGTCACGCTGTCGGGAATCGTCACGCTCGTCAGGCCTCTGCAATCGGAAAACGTACCCCACTCGATACTCGTTACACTGTCGGGAATCGTCACGCTCGTCAGGCCGCTGCAACCGAAAAAAGCAGACTCCCCGATGCTTGTCACGCTGTTGGATATCACCACGTTCGTCAGGCCGGTGCACTTGAAAAACGCCGCGTATCCGATGCTCGTCACGCCGTTGCCAATCGTCACGTTCGTCATGCCGCTGCAACCGTAAAATGCCTTGTACCCGATGCTCTTAACGCTGTCGGGGATTGTGATGGATTGTATTTTGGGACACTCGTAAAACAGTTGGTCACCGATTTTCGTCATTCTTTCTCCAAGAACAACGGCCTCAATATTTGAGCAGCCATAAAACGGGGAACTAGAAACAGCATCTCCAAGCACCTCAGTAGCTCCATGCCAATCATTCGTGACATTGCCTAAAATCGTGACCGATTTCAGCCCCCAGCATCCGTAAAACATGCAATCACCGATTTTCGTCATCTTCTCACCCAGTACAACTGACTCGATGTTCGTGCAACCATAGAAGGGCACATGTCTAAATCTCTCCCGAGTGGGCCAATCGTTCGTGACATTCCCCAGAATTGTCACACTCCTCAAGGCGCTGCACCTGGCAAACGCATTGCTCCCGATGCTCGTCACGCTGTCGGGGATTGTCACGCTCGTCAGGCCGGAGCAACCCTCAAACGCAGCGACCCCGATACTCGTCACGCTGTTGCCAATCGTCACGCTCGTCAGGCCGCTGCAAGCCTCAAACGCACCGACCCCGATGCCCGTCACGCTGTCGGGAATCGTCACGCTCGTCAGGCCGCTGCAACACCAAAACGCCGCAACCCCGATGTTCGTCACGCTATTGGGAATCGTCACGCTCGTCAAGCTGCTCTTACCCCAAAACGCCCTGTCCCCGATGCCGACGACATCCACCTCGTAGGAATAAGTCAAATCCACGGAGCCATCCGTCGTCGACACGCTCCCTGTCCAGGAAATCTTCTTTGGGATGGTGAGGCTCGTTGCATTGCCGACGTACCCTGTGATGCTGGCCGTTCCCTTGTAGTACGTTGTCTGGTTGGGGTACTCCCCTTGGACGGTGGTCGTCATCGTCACTTCGTGCCAGCGCCACGGCCCGTCATAGCCGAGGGTGAAATGGTAGTGTTCCTCCGCCCCTGCCGTCGCCAGCCCAAGCCCCAGCATCCAGCCGAGGATGCCCGCGATGCGCCGGATAATGCGATTGGCCATGATGTACTTCTCCTTGTCCCCGTTGGTGGGGGAGAGGCCCCTCCGGGACAAAAAGAAAGCCTCTCCGCTGACTCTCCAGAGAGGCTCTAGCAATGCCTTGGCAGAAAATCGGCAGAGAGGAGCGCCGTGCGGCGCCCTCGCAAGCTTCGTTCTGCCAAAATGTGCTAGATTTCTCTGGAACGAAAGATTTGCGCATGCAAATCGTCAAAATGTCGGTCCCGACTTCCCGGGCGGACCCGGTTCGGCGGAACGGGAAAACCCTATCCCATCCGCCCCCCGCCCGCAAGCGCAATTGCGACGCGACGCGTGGCGGGACGATTCGGGATGGGGCGCGGCTGGAAGCCGCACCTCCGGAAGTCACGCGACACTTTTTCAAAAAGTTCTGCGCCACTTCCAGGGGTGCGGCATCTTGCCGCGCCATCCCCCAAGACGCGATGTCCGCGCGAGATCAAGGAAAACATTGGTTTTTTCGCATGTTTTCCGCTTTCCTGGGGCCACGCAGTCAGACCACCCACTCCCCTCCCGCCTTTCAATGTCCGCGGAGCGGTTTTCATTGTTTCCAATGTAGACCTCCCTCCCGCTCTCCATCCGCAAGGACGCGGCAGGATGCCGCATCCCCCACTGCCGGAAGGCGGACTGGGGGGACGGGCGCCTCGCCCGTCCATTTGCGGATAAAAGCCCATGGATTGCAAATCCCGTGCCCCCCCCCTTGCACTAGCCCGACTTTCCATATTCGAGGGTAAAACCCATGAGTTTTCTAAGATTTTGCTCGTAGGTCTTCACTACACGACGGCGTGCATACGGGGAGACAGGGTGGGCGAGACTTTCGGGGGAGGCTGGGCGGGAAGGGTCAGGTCGAGCTGGGCGAGCAGGAGGGCGGTGTCTTCGCGCGGCTCGATGTGGC
>JAFXQI010000088.1 GCA_017527155.1 Kiritimatiellia bacterium | reverse complement strand
CCGGACGCGCCGGCTGCGGGAAGTCCCCCTTACCGCAACGGGGCCGCCTCGGCCGGGGCCTTCGGATTGACCTCCGAGCGGCCGACGAACGTCACGCCGTCCTCGACCGAGAGACGCCGCGCCTTGATGTCGCCGTTGACGGTGGCCGTCGACTTCATCTCGATCTTGTCGCGCGCGAGGATGTTGCCCTCGATGCGGCCCTCGATGGCGACCGACGTCGCGGTGACGTTGCCCTTGACCTGCGCGTTCTTGCCGAGGACGGCGTTGCCGCCGCATACGAGTTCGCCCTCCAGCTTGCCGTCGAGGCGCACGCTGCCGTTGCTCTTGATGGTGCCGACGATTTCGACGTCGGCTCCGATGACCGATTCGACCAGTTGTTCGTTGCTCATGTGCCCACCTTCGTGTTGGTTGGTTGCTTTTCCGCCATACTACCCGATTCCCCGCCCGCCGCAAGCCTTCATCCTTTTTCTCCAGAGACCTTCGCACGTCCCGATCGAAAATGCGCCCCTTGCTCTGCGGGGCGGGGAGGGCTTCCGCGCGTCCAATCCCTCAGAAGCGGTTGCGGATGGAGAAGGTGGCGCGGGGCGCATCGCCTTCGGTATCGGGCTGCTCCCAGCCGAGCCAGAGGGTGCGGGTCTGGGGGACGAGGAATTCGACGCCCTTGACGCGGCGTTCGAGGGCGCCGAGCGTACCGCCGGAGGCGGAAGGCGCCGCTGCGGCATCGCCGCCGGGCATCGACGCGTCGAGCGTCAGGCGGAATTCGGGCAGCAGGGACGCGATGTCGGTACCGGGGAGGAGCCATCCGGCGGCGGATTGGACGAAACGGGGGCCGAGGGTGAAGGTCGGGGCGGTGGCGGCGGAGCCGGCGAGGACGTCTTCGCAGTCCTCGGGCACTTCGTAGGGATCGCGGGGTTCGGCGGCGGCGGCGCAAACGGCGGCGGCCATCAGCAGGCCCGCTGTACGGAGAATGTCCCGGCGGCGCGCGTTCACGGCCGCAGGGCCGCCGGACCGTGGCGGTTCCAGAGGCGCTGGACGAGGCCGGCGGTTTTTTCGGGGGAATCGCCGGGGGCGACGTCAACCCAATCGACGTTGGCCTGGTGCCGGAACCAGGTCATCTGGCGCTTGGCGTAGCGGCGGGTGCGGCGGATGGTGGTTTCGATGGCTTCTTCTTCGGTGATTTCGCCGTCGAGGAGGCGGCCGGCCTCTTCGTAGCCGATGGCGTGCCGGGCGGTTTCGGAGAGTCCGCCGGGGAGGGCGCGCAGGGCGCGGACTTCCTCGGGCAGCCCGTCGGCGTACATGCGGCGGGCGCGGCGGGCGATCCGGGCATCCAGGTCGGCCGGTTCGCGGCGCAGTCCGACGAGCCAGGGACGCGGGCGCTCGGAGGCGACGGGAATTCCGTGGCCGGACGCGACGAGTTCGTAGGCGCGGACGACGCGGCGCGGGTTCTCGGGATCGCGGATGCGCGAATACTGTTCCGGGGAGAGACGCCGGAGGGCCGCCTGCAGCGCTTCGAGGCCTTCGGCGGCGAGGAGGGCTTCGGCGGCGGCGCGGTGTTCGGGGGAGGAGGGGGCGGCGGAGTCGAGACCTTCGGTGAGGCACTTGACGTAGAGGCCGGTGCCTCCGACGACGATGGGCGCGGGCCCGGCGGCAAGGTCGGCGGCGCAGGCGCGGACGGCGGCGAGGTAATCGCCGACGGAGAATTCGCGCGAGGGCTCTGCGAGGTCGAGGCCGTAGTGGGGGACGAGCGCCCGGTCGGCGGCGTCGGGCTTGGCGGTGCCGGCGTCGAGGCCGCGGTAGACGGTCATGGAGTCGGCGGCCAGCAGCGGACGCGGGGGACGACTCTTCGCGGCCAGCAGGAGCGCGACGGCGCTCTTTCCGCAGGCGGTCGGGCCGACGAGGATGTCCGCGGAGAGGACGGCGGCGGTCATGGCGCGGGCTCCCCGGCGGAGCCGCCGCCGGCCGCGCGTTCGCGGCGGGCCTGGAACCAGGTGGCGAGCAGATAGAGTCCGACGCCGCAGCAGATCGCGGAATCGGCGATGTTGAACGCCGGGAAGTGGGACGCCCCCGCATGGAAGTCGAGGAAGTCCACCACGTAATCGAGCCGCACGCGGTCGATCAGGTTCCCGGCGATGCCGCCCGCGAGGAGCCCGAGGATCCACGCGCGGCTCCGGCCGGGCGGGAGGATGCGGTTGCGGAAGACGGCCAGCAGCACGAGCATCGCCGCGGCCAGCAGCGCCAGCCAGAAGTTCTGGCCGCTGAACATGCCCCAGGCGGCGCCGGTGTTGCGGACGTAGGTGAGGTTGAAGAAGCCGGGGACGACGGGAACGAGCTCGTGCAGCGCGAAGGCGGCGCGGACGCATTCCTTGACGAGCTGGTCGGCGACGACGACCAGGATGGCGATGGCCAGCGGGAACATTCCCCGACCGCCCCACTATTCCTGGGGCTCTTCGTGCGCCGATTCGTCGGGCGTGCTGTACTGCTGCATCGCGAGCGTGCCGCCGAAGGGACGATAGCGGGTGCGGCCGCGCTCGGAGGCGCTCTGGCAGGCGACGCATTTCTTCGCAAACGGCAGCGCCTTCAGCCGCGGATGCTCGATCGGGCCGCCGCAGGATTCGCACACGCCGTAGGTGCCCTCGTCGATGCGCCGGATGGCTTCCTCGATGTCGTAGATGCTTTCCTGGCGCCCGGAGGCGAGGTTCAGCGCGAGCTCGCGGTCGAAGTTGTCGGTTCCGTGGTCGGCCATGTGCGTCGAGTGCGTCGAGATGTCGCCGTTGGCGTCGACGGGCGAACGCTTGAGGTTGTCGGCGGAAAGCGCGCGCAGGTTCCCGTGCACCAGTTCCAGCTGCTGGACGAGCTGGATGCGGAAGATGGCCAGCTCCTTGGCGGTGTAGGCGCGGGGCTTGGCGGAGGGTTTCGGGGTCGGCCTCGTCGCGGGTTTGGGCGCGGGGGCGGGGATGACCGGCTTCGGGACGGGCTTGGCGGCGGGTTTCGGGGCCGGCTTCGGTGCGGGCGCGGGTTTCTTCGCGGGAACGGGCTTCTTGGCCACGGGCTTGGCTGCGGGCTTCTTGGCCGGAGCCTCCTTCTTGGCGGCGGGCGCAGGCTTCTTGGCCGAGATGGGTTTCTTGGCAGGGGCGGATGGTTTCTTGGCAGGGGCCGCTTTCTTCGCGGGTTGTACCTTCTTCGCAGGTTGCGGCTTCTTCGCGGGTTGCGGCTTCCTGGCCGGAGCGGGTTTCTTGGCGGATACCGCTTTCTTCGCCACGACCGGCTTCCTGGCGGGCGGTGCGGCCTTTTTGGCGGGCGCGGATTTCTTCGCGGGAACGGGCTTCTTGGCCGGAGCGGGCTTGGAGGCCGGTTTCTTCGCGGCGGTTTTTTTCGCAACCGGTTTGGATGCCGCTTCCGGTGCGGGTTTGCGGGATTGGATTTTCTTCTGCGTGGCCATGGTTTTACTCCGTTTCCGCGCCGTTGCAACCGGACCAGTGCCAGCCGCTTCGGCGACCTCTGTATGAAATGCTGTTTTCTATCACACCTCGCCTCAAACCGTCAAGATTCACGCACCCGCACCTTTATCCCGGAAAATCCGGGATAAATTATCCCTGATTTTTTTCAACCCGTTGGAATGCAGGAGGATGAAAAAGAATTCCATTGCATGAAAAAGCGGGAAGACTTTTTCGGTTGCCGCTATCATGCGGCGGATCAATCACACGAAAGGAGTCTTCCCGTGAAAGAGAACATAGCCCCGTCCATTCTCAAAAGCACGTCGGAAAAGTTGCTGGCCGCCGTTTTTCCGG
>JAFXQI010000001.1 GCA_017527155.1 Kiritimatiellia bacterium | reverse complement strand
GGCGGCGGTCCTCCAAACCACCGCCACGCTCCAGCGCCACCGCGATGACCGCGAATCGGTCCGCCGTCTCTTCAAGAACGAAAAGGTCCGGTATGCGGCCGAATAAACATCCGATTATCTATGGCCAGCACAATAAATCCATGCTGGAAGGCCGTGGAGTTTTAACTCTTTCGGGTGACCGGACAGCGGGGCCACACCGTCCTTCACTCCAATACTCGTGTCTCTCCCGCAAAATCTTTCACGGGCCGACATAATTTTGTCTTCTGCCCGTCCCCTGGCGCGGATTTGGGCAAACATTCCCCTTGGGAGGCCGCGCGGCGTTCTTCGGGTGTCTTTATGTACAAGGTGTTCCATGCTTGTCATGCGGTTGCCAATCTGGCTTGCATGGAACAGGGAAACGAAAAAGCGCGTTCTCAAATCCATGCCCCGACCGGAGGCCCTCTCACAGGCCTGCATTGGTTGCATGTTGAGAACGCACCCGGTGGGGCGCGTCCTGCTGTGAACCAATGCGAGGTCATGTTTCGGACCTTGTCGAAATAACGACGGGGAAATTGTGAGAGGTTTCCGGTCGGGCGTCGTTTAGCAGTTCGCTAAAAATCGGTTGTCGGGGTTGGTATTCCGATGATTGTGACAGTTCTCCGTGGGGTGGAAACAATGCGCGGTTGTCCACGCGTTTTCGATGCCGACAGCTTGCCACAAGGGCCGCCCCGGCGGCAAGAGGCAAATGCGGTGTGCACTGCGGGCGGGGAGTGGGAGGGGAGCGGGGGAGAGAGGGAGGGGGAAGCGGGCGGGCCGCCCGCGCTCCGACAGGGGGAGGGCAAAGGGGGCTTGCATTCAAGTTGCAGGTTGGGTATATCATGCAGTTGTCATTACGAATGGAGGATTATGCCATGAATACTCAATCACTGGTGCAGTTGCGCATCGACCGGGGGCTGAAGGAGGAGGTGTCGGATATTTTCGCGGCGCTGGGGCTGGATTTGTCCACGGCCATACGGGTTTTCCTTCAACGGTGCAGGGCGGAGCGGGGGATTCCTTTTGCGTTGACCTTGGCGGAGGATGGGAAGGCGATGCGGCCGGGGCGGGCCAAGGGCAAATGGAAGTTGCCGCCGGATTGGGAAAAGCTCGACAAGGCGCTGGACCGGGAAATAGAGGCGGATTTCCATGCCGATTCTCCTTGATACCCACATTCTGCTCTGGTTCCTCCTGGACAGTCCCCGATTGAGTGCCCATGCGCGGAGGATTCTGGACGAGGCGGGGGCGAGGGTGTTTTTCAGTCCGGTTTCGATTCTGGAAATCGCCATCAAGCATGCCTTGAAGCCCGAGGTGATGCCGTGCGACCCGGACGGGATTCTGGAGGATGCCTTGGGGACGGGGTTGCGGGAACTGCCTTTCACGTCCGTCCATGCGCGGGAGGTCGGAGGGCTGCCGTGGGTGCATCGGGATCCGTTCGACCGGATGCTTCTTGCCCAGGCACGGGCGGAAGGTGTTTTGCTGCTGACTTGCGATGCGCCGTTGCTCCGGTACGGGGATGGGGTAATCGAGGGATAGGGGCAACCTGCGGGGGGGGGAGTGGATAGGGAAGCGGGCGGGCCGCCCGCGCTCCGACATGAGAGCGCTCAGACTTGGAGGAATTCGGGGGAGGAGGGGGGGAGGGAGGGGTCGGGGGCGGGTGGGGGGTAGTCGGTGAGGAGGCGGCGCCAGGTGTCGGCGGTGGCGGCGAAGCGGGCGAGGAGGTCGGGGACGGTGTCGGGGTCGAGGCGGTCGAGCCAGGTGTATTTCTGGAGGACCAGGCGGGGGATGCCCGGCTCCAGGGCCAGGGTGCCGCCGCCGGTTCCGGAGTAGAGGTGGTTGGCTTCGAGGATGGCCGTGAGCAGGGCTTCGCGGCCTTCGTCGGGCAGGGTACCGATTTCGGCGCGCAGGAGGAGGAGGTCGCCGGCGTCCTGGAGGATGACGGTGCTACCGTCGATTTCGACGGCGGTGGCGCCCCCCGCGTCTTCGAGGGGGGCGCCAAGGCGTTCGGAGAGGAGTTCGAGGAGGGTCGTGAAGGTCATGGGCGGGCTCAGACGCCGATGTCGATGGTGTAGTCCTTGTCGCCGCCGGCCTGCTGGGCGTCTTCCTTGATGGCGGCGATGATGCGGTTGGGGCTGCCGGCGGGTTTGTGGAGTTCGTTGGCGACGACGTCCTTGGCGTCGCTGTACATCGCGAGGCCGTCGAGGTACCCGAGGGCGTCCTTGAGGGCCGCGAAGTTGTTGAAGAGGATGTCGGTGATGGCGCTGGCGAAGGCGTTCGGCGGGTCCACGGGCGGGGGGTTGACCTGGAAGGAGATGCCGATGTTCTGGAGCACGCCGCGCTCGGCATCGGCGAAGACGTCGGCGAAGGCGCGGATGGCGGCGGTCTTGGCTTCGGCGTTGCCGCCGGCGTTCTGGAGGACGGTGCGGAACTGGGCGAGAGCGGTTTGGATATTTTCGGCGTGGATCTGGTTGAACGGGTTGTGTTCGGCGTCGGCGTGGTGGACGAGGGTGCCCACGAGTTTTTCGGCCTCGGCGGCGGGGTCCTGGACGCCGTTCAGGCGGGCGACCACCTTGTTGGAGTATTCGCCGCCCGGCTCGAAGACGGTGGTGATGTCTTTGTTCATGCCGCCGAATTCGGGCGAATAGACGAGGGCGAGGTAGCCGGGGCGCAGGACGTCGGTGGGCTGCTCTTCCTCGCCCTCGGGGACGATGCTGACGGTGTGCGTGTCGTCGTCCGTGCGGGTGAGGACGGGGGCGCGGCCGGCCGGGGAGGCGTAGGCGTCGAAAGTGCGGCCGGCGTAGTCGAGTTCGTCGCGGTCGGCCGGGGGCTGCCGGTCGAGGTTGGTGATGACCTCGGAGAGGGCGTCGGCCTGGTTGACGATGGTGTTGATCTCGGTGACGTTGTTGGAGAGGCGGACGAGGGACTGGATGAAGCAGTTGATCTGGGGGGGGAGTTCGAGTCCGAGTTTCTGGAGTTCGACGATGCAGGCCTGGAGGCGGTAGACGATGTTGAAGGAGAATTTGCCGCGGGAGGGGTCGAGGAGGGAGTCGAGGATGGCCTCGGCCTTGGCGCGGGTCTTCTCGTCGGCGAGGCGGGCCTTGCCTTCGGCGGACATGAGTTTGTCGAAGGCGCCGAGGATGAACTTCTTGTCGCGGAAGGCGGCGCCGAGGATGACGCGCATGAGTTCGTGCTGTTCGTTGACGCCGTCTTCGCGGTTGCGCTTGAGCTGGTAGAGGTTGCCGAAGTCGATGAACCCGATGTGGTCGTGGTGGATCATGAGGTTCCCGGCATGGGGGTCGCCGTGGAACTTGCCGTTGCCGAGGAGGGCGTTGTAGAACCAGGCCTTGGTGGCCTGGAGGAGTTTCCCGGAGGCCTCGGAGAGTTCGTTGCGGTTGTTGGCGAGCCACGACTGGAGGTAGGGAGCGGCGCCGGCGGGGATGTTCTGGCGGAGGACGGGTTTCTTGACGGTCTTGTGGGTGACGGGGTCTTCGTGCGTTTCCCACTTGACGCGGCCGGTGACGGGGTCCTGCTCGAAGACGGAGGTGGCGGCGTTGCGGATTTCGCCGATGGAGTTCTTGAAGTAGGTGTCGAGGGTGGTGCCCCGCATGAGTTCGAGGACGATGACGTTCTTCTTGGGGAGGGCGAGGTCGGAGACTTCCAGGGTGGTGACGTCGGGGGCGATGGCGTTGAGGTCGTGGTCCTCGTGGCCCTTGATGTCGTAGAGGCCGTAGCCGGCCATGATGTTGTCGCTCTCGTTGTTGAAGTCGAACTCCGTCTCGTACTGCGCGTACTGGCCTTTCCAGGTCTGGGCCATGCCGGGGATCTTTTCGGCGGCGGCGTCGAAGATTTCGCGTTCCTTCTTGATGCGGCGCTCGGCGTCGTGGCGCATGATCTTGACGACGGCTTCCTTGGTTTGGTAGACGGGCTGGCCGTTGTTGCCGACGCCGGTCTTGACCTCGAAGCGGCAGAGGAAGGCTTCGCCGACGGAGGCGGCGCCGAGGGATTTCTTGAGGGTGATGGACTTGATCCGCTGGTGGGAGTCGACGATCATCTGGTTGAGGTAGGCCTGGACGATCTTGCGGGGCATGGGGGCGAGGTGCTGCTTCATGTCCTCGAGGGCGTCGGCGTAGGGGCCCATGATGTCCTTGGGCAGGCCCTGCATCATCTTGTGGAGGAGCGGACCGGCGCCCTTGAGGACGGCGCCGGCGAACTTGTTGACGGCGACCTGCTTGGCGCTGTTGACGGCGTCCTCGCCCTGGATGCCGGCGAAGTCGAAGGTCTTGGCGTAGCGGAGGGCGGCGGCGACGCAGGAGCGCTTGTCGCTCGCGTCCATGCTGGTGAAGTAGGTGGAGACGACCTGCTTGAAGAAGCCGACCTGGCCGGGGACGGCGTTCTGCGCGGCGGAGTCGAGGATCTGGTTGAGGGACTTGCCGTCGAGGTCGGCCTTGATGTCCTGCGCGCTCATCGTCGCGTAGGGGTTCTGCACGATGTCGGCGCCGGCCCCGCCCTGGATGTTGAAGATTTCCTTGACGAAGTCCTGGATCTTGACGCAGGCGTTGTCGACCATGCTGTCGATGGTGTCGTCGAACTTGGCGAGGATGTCGCCGGGCAGCTGCTCGGCGTTGCGGAAGAAGGCCGCGAAGGTTTCCGCGAAATTGGCCTGCTGGGCGGCCTGGGCGAGGGTGGAGCCGGTGGCCTGCTGGAACGCGGGGTCGAGCAGGGTCTTCAACTCGGCGAAGCCGGCCTTGAGGTCGGCGGCGATCTGGGGCGCCGCGGCGGTGTCGAGGATGTCGGGGTTCTTGAGGATGGCGGCGAAGGCGGCGAGCTTCTTCGGGTCGGAGAGCGTGCGGCGCAGCAGTTCGCCGGGCTGGTCGATGACCACGTCGGCGACCATCGTGTCGCCGGAGAAGATGAAGTCGGCGACGAAGTCCTTGACGTCCTCCATCGACACGTTCTGCGGGAGCGCGGGGGCGGGGCCGGCCTGCTGCGGGATGGCGTCCACGTGCTGCTGGATGTTCCCGACGATGGGGGCGCGGACGATGAACTCGCCCCCTTCCGGCAGCGCCTCGATGGGCACGTTGGCGACGCCTTCGAGCATGTGCTTGATGTCGTCGGGCAGGTTCGCCGTGTCCTTGCGCATCCGGGCGTAGAAGTGGTCGAGCTTCTGCTTGGTGTCGAGGGCGTTGGCGCCGGCGAGGTCCCCGGTGAGGGTGCGCTGGGCGATCTGGACGAGCAGGCCGGTGTTGTATTCCTTGTCGGCGAGCCGGTAGAGTTCCTCGCCCGGCGCGCCGTCCGCCTTGCCCTCCGATTCGATGACGATCGCCGCGAAATGGCGCGTCAGGCTCGTCTTGTCGCTGGCCATCAGGCCCTTCTTGATGTCGGCCGCGTAGGCGGCGTTGAGCATCTGCTTGACGGCGGCGCCGCCGATGGAGCCCTTTTCCCTCACCGCGCGGCCGATGAGGCGGCCCACCAGGTCTTCCGCGTTGACGCCCATCTTGATGGTCGTCTTGGCGACGCCCCCGCCGACGACGGCCGAGAGGTTGCCCTGGTCGTCCTTGACGAGCTTGACCGTCGTGTCGAGCATCGAGAACTCGGCGGATTCGCGGGCGTTTTCCGGAAGCAGCGCCAGCGCCACCGAGAAGAGCGTCGCGATGCCGCTTCCGAGGTCGCGGACCGCGGCCTGGCGGAGCGTGTCCTGGGCGGTGCCCTCGCCCTTGACGCGGTGCTTCATCGCCGCGGCGAGTTCCTCGTAGGAGCGGGTCGTCGAGAGCACGCTCATCACGTCCGTGAGCCGGCGGTCGTAGTGCCCTTTCGCGGCGGCGATGTTCGCGCGGTTCACCGACTGGCGGTCCCGCTTGCGGCTGTCGGACATGTGCGCCGCGTCCCAGGCCTTCCGGTAGTCCTCCGGGGTCATTTCCGCGGCGGCGCCGGGGACGAACCCGATGCCGCCCGCCGCGTATTTGTCCAGCAACGCGCGCACGTGCTGGCGGGTCAGCGGCTTGAAGCGCTTCGAGAGGATTTCGGTGATCTTGGCCCGTTCGCCCGTCGCTTCCATTTCCTTGGGGATGCCGAGCTTTTCGCGGATGTGGTCGATGCTCTCCCGCGGCACCTGGGCGCGTTCCAGCGCGGCGATGAACGCCTCCTTGACCTCCAGCACCCGCTCCGGCGAAAGCTCGGCGCGGTTTTGGCCCCGCTTGGTGACGTGGTTGTTGACCTTGGTCAGCTCGTTGATGACGTTCCCGTCGCGGTCGGTCGCGAAATCGACGAACCCCGCGTTGTACTCTCCGGACGCGATCTTGTTGAACTGGCTGATGGAAATTTCGGGAAGGGGCATGGTTGTTCTCCTGTTTCGAATCGGTTTTTCGCCCTGACTACCCGCGGCGCCGCCGGAGGTTACAGGCCGGGTGTCCGTCCGCCCCGTTTTTTACACGCCCCCCTTCCCCCGCGGCAACAAAAAAGCGCCCCGCGGGCGCGAATTCCGCGGGGCGGTTCCGGGCGCCGGAACTTACACGTCCAGCGTCTGCCCGAGGCGGGCTTCGGCCAGGACCGCCTCCGGCCCGTCCAGATCGAATACGAACTCCTGCTTCCAGACGATGCCGCCGGTGGGCAGCGCCGCATCCTCGCCCGAGCCCTTGAGGCCGTATTTCAGGGTGGCGGGGGTTTCGACCGTCAACGTCGCGCGGTTCCCGTCTTCGGAGACCGCGATCGAGCGTTTCGGGTCGGCGACCTCGACCGGCCAGGACTCGAAGCACGAGCCGGCGGAGGTATCGAACGAGGCGAAGCGCTCCGCCCCCGGCTGCTTCATGGCCTCGTCGTACGGGGCGGCCCGCTTCGACATGGCCACCACCGGCGCGTTGCCCATCCGGGAGAAGAAGAGCGCGATGGCCTTCCGGTGCCCGGGCCCGATCTTGGCCTTGAACGCTTCTGCGGCCGACGTGGCGTCCGGGCACTCCTGGCCGTCGATGGTGACGGGATTCCGGGGGCTGGCTTGGTCGAAAGCGCCGGAGAGCCCGTCGGGGTCGTCCTGTTCCTTCTTTTCCCGGGCCAGTCCGCGCGCGAGCTGTTCCCGGGCAAGGACGAGCAGCTGGCGCTCGAGTTCCGCGAGCCGTCCGTCCCCGGGCCGGGTGTTGCGGACCGGGGCAACCACCTTCTGGATTTGCTGGGCGACAACGTCCGGTTCGTCCCCCCTGGCGGCGGCGATCGCGACGAAGTTGGCGAGGATGCGGAGGGCCTTGCCGGAGACATCCCGGGTGCACTTGGCGACGGCCCGGACGGCCGTCTGGCGCTGCGCGGACGAAAGCTTGAGCGGCCGGCTGCGGCGCTCGCGGAACATCGAAGCCAGCAGCAGGTCGTCGAGCTGTTCGGCCGCACGGTCCACCTCCACCGCCGCCTTGTACTGGAAGATGGCCTTGTGCACGGCCAGGATGTTGCGCGCGGTGAGCGGCGTGCCCCGGTTGTCGTATTCGCGGAGGCGCATGGCGTCCTTGACGCCCTGCGGGAGGTTCTCGGCGCCGCCGAAGATGGCGTTGACCGACTGGCGGAAGAGGTTGCGGGTCTCGTTGTTCCGGTCCCGGATCTTGACGGAGCGCTTGAACGCGCCGTACTTGTCGTCGAGGGCGGCCGAGACGGCCCGTCCGGCGCGTGCCCCCACCCCTTCGGGTTCGGGCGCGGTGCGGGCGACGGCCTCCCCGTCCTGCTGCTGGGCGAACTGCACGAACCGGTTGAACTGCGCATTGATTTCAAGTGGCATGGTCATCCTCTTTGGCTGCTCTCACTACACCCAAAACCCGAAAAGATTACGCGCGTCAAGAACGTTCCCCGTTTCGGGCCGCTGCTTTCTTCTTTCCCCCCGCCGGGACCGTACCGACACGTGTCCGATGGCCCGGGCCACGCCGACCACGGCGCCTCGCCCGGTTCCGGCGCCGGGATGCCGGAGTTTCCGCGGACCCGGCCAACGCCGACCGGGCCAACGCCGCGATTTTTGGCTTTCCGCCGCGCCCCGAATCGGCCATAGTGTCTCTTGTGCATGCAACATCCATCCACAAGGAGCGTCATCCATGAAGCTATGTGAATTCCTGCGGCCCGCCTCGCTGCCCGCGGCCTACGGCCAGCTGCGCGACCTCGGCCCCCGCGGCATGATCCTCGCCGGCGGCACCGCCCTCCATTTCATGCAAGACCACACCCCCGTCACGGCGGTGGACATCACCCGCCTCGGCCTTTCCGGCATCCGCGCGGAGGACGGCGGCTACGTCATCGGCGCGACCACCCCTCTCGCCGACATCCAGCGCTACCGCGCCCCCCGCTGGGCCATGCACGAAATCTGCCGCCGCATCGCGACGCACCAGATCCGCAACGTCTCGACCATCGGCGGCAACATCGCCCGCGTCTTCCCCTGGGCCGACATGCCGGTCGCCCTCCTCGCGATGGATGCGTCCATGCGCATCTACGCCGGCCCCGACGCCCCCGAAGAAACCCCCTCCGCCGACGAATACTTCGCCGAGCAGCCCGCCCGCCGCTTCCTCGGAGGCAAGATCCTGACCTCCGTCCGCGTCCCGGCCCTCCTGGCCCACGAAGGCTACGGCTCGGTCAAGGTCGTCCGCACCGCGGCGGCCTTCAGCATGGTGACCGTCGCGGCGGTCCTCAAGCTCGACCCGGCGAGCGGCGCCATCCGCGCGGCGCGCGTCGCGGCGGGCAGCGCGATTCCCTTCCCGCGGCGCCTGCCCGAAGTCGAGGACGCGCTCCTCGGCAAGGAACCCAACGAAGCGCTCTTCCTCGAAGCCGCCTCCAAGGCCGACGCCCCCTGGCGCGGCAAGGAAGGCATGACCGCCGAATACTCCAAGCACCTGGCGGAAGTTTCCATCGCCGACGCGCTGGCCGACGCCGCCCGCCACGCACTCGAAAGGGCCGAATGATGAACCAGACCGAACCCCAACCCGCCGTCACCTTCACCCTCAACGGCGAGACGCGCACCTTCGCGACGCGTCCCGACGAAAAACTCCTCGACCTCCTCCGCCGCAACGGCTACCGCGGGACCAAATTCGGCTGCGGCCAGGGCACCTGCGGCGCCTGCACCGTCATCATGGACGGCCGCGCAATATACGCCTGCCTCCTCTACTCCATGCAGGCCGAGGGCCGCGACATCCGCACCATCGAGGGCGCCGGCACCCTCGACAAACCCTCCGAATTCCAGCAGGAACTCATCGACGGCGGCGCCGTCCAGTGCGGCTACTGCATCCCGGGCATGGTCATGAGCGCCACCGCCCTCATGGAAGCCGAATCCACCTACCCCGACGACCTCGTCAAGGAATACATGGACGGCAACCTCTGCCGCTGCACCGGCTACGAAAAAATCTGGGACGCCCTCCGCCGCGTCCTCGACCGCCGCGAAGCCGCCGCCAAGAAAGGCTGACCCCCGCGCGCCGCGCCCCCCGCGCGGCGCTTTTTCCATCGTCCCAGGTGTCCCGTCCGTCCCGGCTGTCCCGTCCACCCCCACCCTCCCCCAGGAGCCCCCCCATGACCACCCCCACCGACTTCGAACTCCCCGGCGCCTTCTACCTCGGCCGCCTCCGCGACCCCTCCGGCCAGACCACCACCGACGCCCCCCTCGTCTACCCCGCCAAAGACCTGACCACCCACGCCGTGTGCGTCGGCATGACCGGCTCCGGCAAGACCGGCCTGGGCATCACCCTCGTCGAAGAAGCGGCCCTCGACGGCGTGCCCGTCATCCTCATCGACCCCAAGGGCGACCTCTCCAACCTCCTCCTGACCTTTCCCGACCTCGACCCCGACGACTTCCGCCCCTGGCTCGACGCCGACGAACTCGCCCGCAAAGGCCTCACCCCCGAACAGGGCGCCGAAAAGACCGCCGCCACCTGGCGCAATGGCCTGGCCGCGTGGGGCGAAGACGGCGACCGCATCGCGCGCCTTCGCGCCGCCGCCGACTTCAGCATCTACACCCCCGGCGCCAAGACCGGCCTCCCCCTCTCCCTCCTCTCCTCCCTCGACGCCCCGCCGCCCGGCTTCGCCGACGACCCCGCCGCCATGCGCGACCGCGTCTCCGCGGCCGTCTCCGGCGTACTCGCCCTGGCCGGCATCGACGCCGACCCCGTCCAATCCCGCGAACACATCCTCCTGTCCGCCATCGTCGACCGCGACTGGCGCGCCGGCCGCTCCATCGACCTCGCCCGCCTCATCCAGGCCATCCAGGAACCCGGACTCGACCGCATCGGCGTCCTGCCCCTCGAATCCTTCTTCCCGGCCAAGGACCGCTTCGCCCTGGCC
The DNA here is from genome assembly GCA_017527155.1 of Kiritimatiellia bacterium. GTDB lineage: Bacteria > Verrucomicrobiota > Kiritimatiellia > CAIQIC01 > Lenti-01 > CACXEY01. The sequence continues at coordinate 69,438 of JAFXQI010000001.1, read as the reverse complement.
ATGCGCCTGAACAACCTCATGGCGTCCCCCTCCTTCGCCGCGTGGACCGAAGGCGAACCCCTGGACATCGCCCGCCTCCTCCGCACCCCCGACGGCCGCCCCCGCGTCACCATCCTCTCCATCTCCCACCTTCAGGACGCCGAGCGCATGTTCTTCGTGACCGTCCTGCTCAACGAAGTCCTCGCCTGGGCGCGCCGCCAATCCGGCACCTCCTCCCTGCGGGCCATCCTCTACATGGACGAAATCTTCGGCTACTTCCCCCCCAACGCCAACCCGCCCTCCAAGGCCCCCATGCTGACCCTCCTCAAGCAGGCGCGCGCCTACGGTCTGGGCATCGTCCTGGCGACCCAGAACCCCGTCGACCTCGACTACCGCGGACTGGCCAACACCGGCACCTGGTTCATCGGGCGCCTCCAGACCGAGCGCGACAAAATGCGCGTCATCGAAGGCCTGACCTCGGCCGTCGCGGGCGAAGGCCTCGACCGCGCCACCCTCGACCGCCTCATGGCGAACCTCAAACAGCGCGTCTTCATGATGCGCAACGCCCACGACGACGCCCCCGTCCTCTTCGAATCCCGCTGGTGCATGTCCTACCTCCGCGGCCCCCTCTCCCCCGCCGAAATCACCCGCCTCATGTCCCACAAAAAGCCCCTCGCCCCCCCCGCCCCCGCCCCCGCCGTCGCCCCCTGTCCCAGTCCTGCCGCGGCCGCCCCGTCGGCCGCATCCCCCGTCCTCCCCACTGGGGGCGCAGGCGGCCCGCCTGCGGCCACCCCCGCCGGCACCCCCTACCTCCGCGCCCGCGTCCGCCTCCACTACGTCTCCGCCAAACACCTCCTCGACCACTGGGCCACCGCCGCCTACGCCGCCCCCATCGCCCCCGACGGCAACCCCCTCTGGGACGACCTCGCCCCCATCCCCGAAGACGGCACCTTCGACGACGCCGAACCCATCCTCCCCCCCGGCACCCCCGCCCCAGCCCTCTCCGACCCCAAACAGCGCCCCAAGATCGAGCGCCTCCTCAAATCCCAGCTGCGCCTTGCCGGCATCCTGACCATCTACACCGCCCCCGGCGAAAAACTCGCCTCCACGCCCGGCGAAACCCGCGAAGACTTCCTCGCGCGCGCCCAGGACGGTCGCGGCGCCCGCAAAGACGCTGCCCTCAAAAAACTCACCGACAAACACAACATCCTCCTCCGCCGCCTCAAGACCCAGCAACAGACCGCCCAAGCCCGCGTCGAGACCGAAGAAGCCCAACTCAAGGCCCAGCGCTGGAACTTCCTGGCCACCATCGGCACCTTCCTCCTGAGCCTCGTCGGCTTCCTTGGCGGAAAAGGCTCCATCACCTCCGGCGCCGGCCGCGCCAAGACCACCATCGGCTCCATGTCCCGGTCCCAGAAAGAAGCCCTCGACATCCAGCACGCCAAAGACAAACTCCAAGCCATCCAGGACGAACTCGACCGCGTCCAAGCCGACTACGACGACCAAGTCGCCGCCCTCGAATCCGAATACTCCTCCCCTCCCGAAATCACCCCCTGCCCCATCGCCCCCCGACCCTCCGACCTCATCCTCCAATCCCTCGACCTCCTCTGGCTCCCCCGCTGACCCTACAAGAAAGGCCCCCCATGTTCCACCTCGTCCCCCCTCCCCCTTCGTCGCCCCGTCGCCTCGTCGCCTCGTCGCCCCGTCGCCTCGTCGCCTCGTCGCTTCGTCGTTTCGTCGTCCTCGCCATCGCCTCCACCGCCCTCCTCGCCCCCTCCCCCGCCCCCGCCGAACCCGCCCCCTCCACCCCCACCCTCCGCATCGCCATGCTCTCCGACGGCGGCACCTTCAACGACCACTCCTTCAACCAGAGTTGCCGCGAAGGCCTCGAAGCCCTCCTCGCGCACGGCCTGCCCCTCTACGTCCAATTCTACGAAACCACGGGCGAAGCCCCCTTCGGCAAACCCCTTGCGGCCTTTGCCGAGCGCAACTACCGCCTCGTCGTGGGCATCGGCTACTTCATGGGCAAAGCCCTCGACGAAGTCGCCCGCCGCTACCCCCGCACCCGCTTCATCTCCGTCGACGGCGTCCTCGACGACATCCCCCCGAACCTCCTCCTCCTCACCTTCCGCGTCGACCAGTGCGCCTTCCCCGCGGGCTTCCTCGCGGCCGCGTGGGCCGACCTGCGCGACCCCGATGACCCGGCCGTCGCCTGCATCGGCGGCAAGGACGTCTCCAGCGTCGAACCCTTCATTGCGGGCTTCCGCGCGGGCGTCGACTACTACAACGAAACCCGCGCCCGTACCGTCGCCTGCCACACCGCCTACGTCGGCAGCTTCACCGATCCCGCCCGCGGCCGCCGCGTCGCCGAGCGCCTCCTCGCCGACGGCGCCGACGTCCTCTTCGGGGCAGCGGGCCACAGCGGCGAAGGTATCATCGCGGCGGCGGCCGACGCCGGCAAATGGGCGATCGGCGTCGACACCGACCAATACGACGCCCTTCCCGACTACCAGGACTGCATCCTGACCTCCTGCCTCAAGCGCATGGACCGCGCTCTGGCCAACTCCGTCGCGGGCGTCGTCGAAAACCAATTCTGGGGCGGCACCCGCTACGAAGGCACCCTGGCGAACCACGGCGTCGCCCTGGCCCCCCTCCGCGCCTACGAGACCCAATTCCCCGAAGACATCATCTCCGACCTCTCCGCCATCCAACTCCAAATCATCTCCGGCGCCCTCCCCACCGGCTACCTCCCCCCCGACCCCGCCTCCGCTCCCTGAGCCCCCTACCCACGGGTCCTTCCAGCGGTCCGCTCCGGCGGGCCGTTTTGTGCCCCCCGCGCCGCCCCGACCGCCCGCGCCGGAATGCCACCGAAAAAACATTGGACACGCCGGACCCCATGCGCTATATTGCGCGCCGGATTGCGGGAGTAATTCAGTGGTAGAATGTCAGCTTCCCAAGCTGAACGTCGCGGGTTCGAGTCCCGTCTCCCGCTCCACGTTTTCCACCCCGGTTTCCGGGGATTTTTTTTGTCTTGCGGCCATGCAACCGGAGCGATCGGGCGGATTGCCACCGTGGACGCGCAGAAGCGCGTCCCTCCCCGATGCGAGCGTACCGGGAGGGTCGCGCTTCCGCGCGACCTTGTGGGTGGAATCCGTTCGGAAGGCCACAGAAAACGCCATCCGCTCTTGAGCTGTTTACGAAACAGCATCGCTCCTGTTTCGCCTTCCAGACCTGTTGGGGCGAGCTCTCCGAGCGAGCCGTTCCTTGCGCCCCTGCGGCCCGCACGGAGTGCTCGTCCCACCGGGCCCCTGTCAGGGCGACCACAGTATTTCCCAACCCGCTCCGGCGGAGGGAATCGGGCCAATCGGAGTTTCCCGTCTTCCTCCCTGTCCTCGGCCGGGGGGGCCCTTGCCACAACGGGGATGCGCCCTGATGGGCCTGCCCGTGGCGAACGGCCTTGACATGTCAACGGTCGTTTACCATTATTGTCAACGACTGTTTACAGGGTCAGGAGAAAGGATGCACGGATGACGGTGTCGGACACGAAGGAACGGATATTGGAAACGGCGCTCGGACTGTTCGCGGAAAGCGGATACGAGGCGGTATCGACGGCGGACATCGCGGGCGCGCTGGGCTTGACCAAGGGGGCCCTCTACCGGCATTACCGGAACAAGCGGGCCATTCTGGATGCCATCGTCGCGCGGATGGCCGAACGCGACGCCCTGCAGGCCGCGGAAAACGGCGTTCCGGCCGGCACGGCGGCCGAGGACCCCGGCGCCTACCGCACGACTTCTCCAGCGGCCCTCGCCGCGTTTTCCAAGTCGATGTTCCGCCACTGGACGCAGGATGCCTTCGCCTCGCGCTTCCGCCGGATGCTGACCATCGGGCAATTCCGCGATCCGGAACTGGGGCGCCTCTACCGGCAGTATCTCGTCGACGGGCCTCTCGGCTACGTCGCCGACCTCTTCGCCGCGATGGGCCTCCCCCGTCCCCGCGAGGAAGCGGCCCGCTTCTACGGTCCGATGTTCCTCCTCTACGGAGTCCACGACGGGGCGGAGGACCCCGCCGCAAAAGCCGCGGTCTCCGCCTTGCTGGACACCCTGGTGGAGGCCGCCGGGAAGCGGTTGGAAAAAGCCGCCGGCCGCGGAAGGACCGCGGAGCGGACCGAGGGCCTCGTCATCCGCCGCGAAACCGTGCGCGACCGCCGGGCGGTGGAGGTGCTGGTGCGCGAAGCCTTCTGGAACGTGTACCGTCCGGGTTGTCTGGAACACTGGGTGCTCCACCGGTTCCGGGACGATCCCGCGTTCGTGCGGGAACTGGATCTGGTGATGGAAAAAGACGGACGCCTCGTGGGGCAGAACATGTTCGTGCGGGCGGGAATCCGCCGGGACGGCGGCGGGACGGTCCCCATCCTGGCGATGGGACCGATCTGCATCGCCCCGGACTGCCAGCGGCAGGGACTCGGCAAGCGCCTGCTGGACGCGTCCCTGGAACGGGCGGCGGCGCTGGGGTACGGCGCGGTGTGCTTCGAGGGAAACATCGCCTTCTACGGCAAGAGCGGGTTCGTGCCCGCGCGCCGGTTCGGGCTCCGATACCACGGCCTGCCGGAGGGGGCGGACGACTCGTTCTTCCTCTGCAAGGAGCTCCGCCCGGGATACCTCTCCGGCATCCGCGGCGAGTATGCACCTCCCGACGGCTATTTCTCCGCCCAGCGCGAACCGGACGCCTTTGCGGCTTTCGACGCCCGTTTCCCGCCGAAAGAGAAAAAGCGCCTCCCCGGCCAGCTCTTCTGACCCTCCGTGGAGTTGTCAGGCAAAACCTTGTGATTTCGTCCGTGCGAAGCCGGGTAGGGCGGCGAGTCCCCTCGCCGCCGGAAGCTGGGACGTGCCATCGGATGTCGTTGGATGTGCGGATGCAATCCGGCCGGAACCCGGAGCAACCTGCCTCCGCGCATCTCTGGCGCCTTCCTTCGACATGACGGACTCCGGCGGGCAGGGACTGCCCGCCCTACCCATCCCTGCACAAGGGGAATCGCAAGGGTTTCACCTGACAACTCCAGCGGGTGAAACGGGGGGGGGCGCTCCGCCCATTGCGGAGCCTTGCGCATATCTTTTGGAAACACGGAAATTGTTGATGTTTTTCCCGTTTTTCCCCATGGTCACCCCCATGAAAATCACCCATGGGCGTTCCGGTTTTCCGCATCTTCCGCATTCCGGTTGCGTTGGCGGTTGCCCAGCCCATGGCGGGGGTGCCGTCCGGGCGGAAAAAAAGGCCGGTCCCGAAGGACCGGCCTGGAAGGGAAGGGGTTCCCTTCAGCGGACGCCGATGTATCCGGGGCCGTCGCCCATGTCGAACGTGTAGGGGGAGGTGGCGCCTTCGACCGGGGTCCAGTCCACCAGGTCGGTGGAGAAGAGGACCTGGGCGCCTTCGCCCTCGAACGTGATGGTCATCTGGCCGTCGGCGATGGTCATGTCCGTGATGGCGGCGGCAGAGGGCTGCGGGCCGGGCCCGGCGGCAGCCGTCGTGATGGTCTGGATGTCGGACCAGTCGCCGGCACGGTCGCCGTCGATGACGCAGGCGCGGACGTAGTAGGTCGTCTCGGGGGCGAGGCCGGTCACGAGGAGGAAGCTGGCGGTGGTGGTTTCGTCGTGGACCGGATCGGCGAACGTCTCGTCGGTGGCGACCTGGACGCGGACTTGCAGGCCGTCGGCACCGAGCATGATCGCGCCGATGGAGGTGTCGGCGTCGGTCAGCGGGGCGTAGAGGCCCACTTCCGGGACGGGGAGCGGGGCTTCGCCGGTGGTGGTGACCTCGATGGTCTCGGACCATTCGCTCCGGGTGTTGGCGATGGCGCGGAGGCGGTAGTAGTAGGTGGTGCCGGGGACGAGGTCTTCGACGGGGAAGCTGGTGGCGGCGGGGTCGATTTCGTCGGTGTCGAGCGCCATCGCCGTGCTGGCGGGCAGGCACAGGAGCTGCACGTCGTCGAGGGCGACGTTGCCGACGTTCTTGGTGCAGGTGAAGCGGAGCTGCTTGGCGGCGACGTCAATCGCGTCGTATTCCTTCTGTTCGCCGTCGGGGGAGGGCACGAAGGTGTCGAGTTCGGTCCATTCGCCGTCGACGAGCAGTTCGACCTTGAGGGTGGACGTGACGTTGCTGCCGTTGCCGCGGGTCCAGAAGCGGATGGCGGCTTCGCCGGAGAGCCTGAAGTTCGGGCTGGTGAGGACGCTGGTTCCGGAGCTGAACTTGATGGAGGGGGCGTCCTCGCCGCAGTAGGCGGAGGAGGTGTAGGTGCCGAAGGTGCCGGTGAAGGTCCAGGCCTTGTCCTCCAGGCTCGCCTTGTTGGTGACGCCGTCGAAGCCTTCGTCGAGCACCATCTCGGGCTCGGGGGCCGGGAAGGCGGGATCGGTGGAGACTTGCAGCTGGTAGGCGAAGAGCGGGGCGTCGACGGCCTGCCAGTTGGCGGTGAAGGAGGTGTCGGCGAGGTCGGTCGCGTCCAGCGCCACGGGGGCGGGGAGGACGGCGGTGACGCCGAGGAGCTTGGTGGCGCTGGTGCCGGCGTCGGCGTTGGCGGCCTGGATGGTGAAGAGGAAGAGGCCGTCTTCGTCGGGCGTGAAGGCGAGGGTGCCGTTTTCGAAGGTGTACTCGGCGCCTTCGGGGGCGGCGAGGACGCTCAGGACGATGCCGTCGGAGGTGCCGTCGGCGTTGCGGGCGGCGATGCCTTCGAGGAGGGCTTCTTCGCCGATGCCGACGGTGGCGCCGGGCACGGGGTCGAAGACGATGGCCGCGGAGGGGGCGGCGTCGCCGATCCAGCCGAGTTCGACGGAGCGGAGGACGTCTTCGTGGAGGAACTGCGGATGGTGGCCGCCTTCTTCGCAGACGGGCAGGGAGTAGCTCCAGCCTTCGTAGGCGTCGAACCAGCCGTCGCCGTCGCCGGTGCCGGAGACGTCGGCCTTGCCGGTCCACCAGCCCCAGGTGAAGGAGGCGAGGAAGTAGGCGCCGGTGACTTCGCCTTCGGCGTCGTCGTCCTCCATCCACTCCTCGGTGTCGTAGTAGCCGCCGTCCCGGGAGGATTCGTAGATGTCGGCGGCGGTGACCCAGCCGATTTCCTCGGAGGAGAGGCTGCGGGAGACGTCTTCGCCGCGGGCGCGGCGGGCGGCGCGGCGGGCGTCCATGATGGCGCTGACGCGGGCGGCGATGTCGAAGGCGGCGGACCGGGTGGCGGTCCGGGAGCCGTGCTTGAACATGCCAGCGGAGTGGCAGGCGTCGATGAGGACGACGACCTTGGCGCCGGCGGGGAAGGCGGCGAGGTCTTCGGCGAAGTCCTCGGCGCTGTAGAGGTTGTCGTAGAGGCCGAGGGCGATGTCGGCGTCGGTGTCGTCCTCGCTCTCGGGGCCGAGGCCGTGGGAGGAGTGCTGGTAGACGAAGGTGTCGCCGGTCTTGGCGCGGGTCGCGAAGCCGGCCATGGCGGAACGGACGGCGTCCTTGGTTGCGGCCTCGTCGGTCAGGAGGGTGGCATTGGCCTGGGCCCAGCCGCCGCGGGCGACGAGGTTGTCGCGCATGGTGGTGGCGTCGTTGACGGTGCCCCGGAGGGGCGTGAGCTCGTAGCCCATGGCCTCATAGGCCTTGAAGTCGTACTCGTTGACGCCGACGCACAGGGCGTACTTGGCGGGGCCCACGGGGCCTTCGCCCGTGGTCGCGATGCTCCCGACGGCGGACCATTCGCCGCCGGCCATGCGGACGCGGGCGTAGTAGGTGGTCTCGGGTTCGAGGCCGGTGACGGTGAGGGCGAGGCCGTTGGTCGTGGTGTCGAGCAGCAGGGAGCCGCCGTCTTTCGCGGGGGAACGGGAGGCGTCGCGGCGGAAGAAGCGGAGTTTCTTCTGGTTGGAGGAGTAGCACATGAAGCGCGGGGAGTTGCTGTTGTACTGGAGCATCCACGTGGTGTCGGCGGCGTTCGCGGCGGTGACGATGCCGTCGCTCACCGTGAGGGTCCAGGACCCGGAGGCGGTTTCGGACCAGCCGACGGATTTGCTGGCGGCTGGGTTGGCGTACTTGCCGGCGGCGCCGTTGTGGAGCGTGCAGGAGGAAGCGTCGCCCGCGAGCGTCCAGATGATGGAGGCGTCGTCGGTGGTGACGGTGGAATCCTCGACGGTGACATCCGTGCAGGCGAGGTAGCCGGCGGAAGCGCCCGAGCAGGTGTTGTTCATCGCGGTGTCGGCGGTTTCGGCCAGGATGACGTATTCGCCCGCGATGAGCCCTTCGGCGGAGGTGACGAGCTTGAAGGCACCGCCGCCTTCGCCACCGCCGCCGGGGGTGAACTGGTCGTCCGTGGCGACCTGGAACTGGTATTCGCTGGCACCGGTGCAGGCGGTCCAGTCGGCGTCGAAGGTGGAGTCGGTCGCGTTGGAGAGCGTCAGGACGGGAACCGTGACCGGGGCGTCGGTGACGGAGACGGCCAGCGTGGCCGTGTCGGAGCCTTCGCTGTTCTCGGCGGTGAGGTTGACGGTGTAGTCGCCCGCGGCCGCGAAGGAAACGGTCAGGACGCCGTTTTCGACCGTTCCGGCGTCGGCCGTGATGGCCGGCTTCGGCGAACCGGTCACGTACGGCTTCAGGTCAACCACCAAGGCCGCCCCGGCGGCCGCCGTCTGCGGCGGAATCGCTTCCCAAACGGGGGCGTAGGGGGCGCTGGCGTCGGTGGTCAGGCCGATGACGTTGGAGAAGTCGGAATCGACGGGGTCGCCGAGGGCCTGGACGCGGTACCAGTAGGCGGTCTCGGGTTCGAGTCCGGAGACGTCACAGGCGGTGACGTTGCCGACGTTGTCATCGAGGACGATGGAGGAGCCGCTGCCGGCGGTGCCCCATTCGACGGTGACGGAGTCGAGGTAGAGGGCGCCGCCGTTGGCGAGGATGCCGACGTAGGCGTAGGTGCCCTCGATGGCGAGGTCGCTGGCCGTCCCGTAGACGATGCTGCCGAGGAGGGTGGCGGCCTTCACGGCGGAGTAGGAGTCGAGGGCGGTGTCGGAGCCGTAGATCTGGAGGCTGCGGGGCTTGGAGGTGGTGGTGCCGTCGTTCCATTCGACGGCGACGCGGGAGGCGTTCCCGCCCGACGCGGTGGTCCAGATGCCGGCCCCGGTGGTCGTGGTGGCATTGAGCTGGATGGCGCCCGAGGAGCTCTTGGCGGACCTGCCGGCGTAGACAGCCCCGGAGTCCTTGGAGATGCCGGAGAAGTCGGTGTAGCTGGTCCCCGTGGCCGCGAGGTCGTCGACGGTCAGGGTGTCGGCGGCGCCGCCGGTGGAGAAGGAGGGGTCGGTGGCGACCTGGACGCGGTAGCCGGTGGCGTCGGCGACGGCGGACCAGGAGGCGGTGAAGCCGGACGCGGTCACGTCGGCGGCCTCGGCGGCAACGGGGGCGTCGAGGGTCGGGGTGCCGGCGTAGCCGACGCGGACGACGCGGAGGAGGGACTCGTTGTCGATCTGCGGGTGGGTGAAGTAGTAGTCGTAGTAGTACTCCGGCTCGCCGTACTCCTGCGCGTAGTAGGAATTGTCGTAGAGGGCGTAGCCGTTGGCGTCGACCGCGTGGCCGTCGTAGTCGACCTCCGTGCCCTCGGGCAGGCCGGTGGCGATGTCCTTGGCGTAGTTCCAGCCTTCGTAGAAGGTGGCCCAGCCGTCCTGGTCGCCGAAGTCGGCGCCGTCGCAGAGGCCGTTGGTGACGCCTTCGATGAAGGCGGTGGTGAACTCGCCGCCGTCGCCGCCCTGGGCGTCGAAGGAATACTCGTCGAAGTTGGCCGCGGTGACGAAGGCGACGTTGGCCGCGGCGCGGATGCCCCGGGCGCGGCGGATGGCGCCGATCTGGGCGCCGACGGCTTCGGCGAAGAGGCCGGGGTCGGCGGGGCGCATGGCCTTGCCGGCGGCGTTGCGGCGGACGGCGCGCTGGCTGACTGGCGTGCCGTCGTCGTACTGGAACATGCCCGCGGAGTGGCAGGCGTCGATCATGACGACGATGTTGACGGCCGGGTCGAAGTCCGCCAGGGCGGCGGCCAGCTCGGCGGCGGTGAAGTCGGCGTCGTAGGTGCAGACGCAGTTGTCGACGCCTTCGGGATCGACGGAGTAGACCATGATGGGCCAGTCCGTGTAGAGGGCGGTGTTCGTCACGAAGGAGTAGGTGTAGTTGCCGCCGTGGGAGGAGTGGAAGTAGAGGAAGGTGTCGCCGGGCACGGCCTTGGAGGCGGCGGAGGCGATGGCGGAAAGGACGGCGGAGTGCTTGGCGGAGGAGTCGGTGAGCTTGGCGACGTTGGCCGCATCCCACTGTCCGCGGGAGGTGACGAGCGCCTGGACGTGGTTGGCGTCGGGCACGCAGCCGTTCAGGAAGCTGCTGGAGTCGATGTATTCCGTGTCGTATTTGTTGCAGCCGACGATGACGGCGTAGTGGTTGCCTCCGACGGGAGGCTCGTCCACCGCGAGGTCGAAGGAGACCGTGTCGGTGCCGGAGTCGTTGACGGCGGTCAGGGTGACCGTCACGCTGCCGGTGGCGTCGGGCTCGTAGACGAAGTGCAGGCCGCTGACGGTGCCGATGTCGGCGGTCACGGCCGGGGTGGGGCTGCCCGAGAGGTAGCCGGAGAGGTCGAGCTGGAAGGTCGCCCCGACGTAGGCGTGCTGGGCCGGGATCGCCGACCAGGCGGGGGCGGAGGGACCGTCGTCGGTCTTCACCGTCACGGGCGCGGACCAGTCGGTCGTTTCGCCGTTTTCGGCGACGGCGCGGAAGGCGAAGGTGTACTCGGTGCTGGATCGCAGGCCCGTCACGTCGTAGCTCGTGACGTTGCCGACGTTGTTGGAGAAGACGACGTCGCCGGCCGCGCGGGCGATGGACTTGGCCGCGGTGCCGATGCGGACCTGCGTCACCTGGATGCGCTTGTTGCTGGCGCCCTTGTTGAGGAACTCGATGGAGGCCGGGCCGGCCACCGCGGAGAACGAGGCGTAGGACGCCGTACCGGCCGTGCCGCCGGTGACCGACGCGCTGTCCACCTGCGTGCCGTTGACGTAGAGGTCGATGTCGCAGGAGCCGCTTTCGCTGAAGGGCCAGTCGTAATCGAATTCGACGGAGGCGACTCCGCCCGCGATCGAAGGCGAGGTGAGGGTACCGTCGGCGCGGAACACTGGCGTGCCCTTGTCGCCGCGGCAGGATGTTGCGGTCCAGGTACCGAGGTCGCACCCCGTGATGGTCTGGTCGACGTATTGACCGACGGCCGAGGAGAACGAGGCGTTGGCGAAGGTTTCGGTGAGCGTTTCGCCGGAGCCGCCGCCACTGCCGCCGCCGCCGGAGGAGCCGCCCTGGCCCTCGATGACGACGAGTTCGTAGCTGGCCGCGCCGGGTACGGCTTCCCAGACGGCGGTGAAGCTGTCGGAGGCGACCACGGTGGGCTGTTCGGGCGTCTCGGGCTCGGCGAGGGTCGCGACAACCGCGAAGGAGACTTCGGCGGGGCCGTTGGCGTTGACGGCCGTGATGGTGAAGTCGTAGGTGCCGGGAGCGGCGGGGGCGAAGGAGAACACGCCGTCTTCGAGCGTGGCGGCCGCATCGCCGTCAGTGATGGAGAGGGACGTCACGGGCGCCTCGTCGGGGGCGGAAACCTTGACCTGCGCGGTGGCGGTTTCGCCGACCTCGATTTCGATGTCGTCGATCTTGCGGATGCTCGGCGGGGCGGACGGGTCGGACTTGAGCGTCACTTCCTCGGTCGCCGAGAAAGGCCCCTTGGCGTTGCCCACCGCGCGCACGCGCCAGTAATAAGTGGAGGTTTCGAGGCCTTCGACCGTGTAGCTGGTGCCTTCGACCGGCTGGTTGGCCAGCACGTCGGCGCCGCCGCCGGACGTGACGACGAGGTCGTCGATGATGGCGCGCTTGGTGCTCGTCGCGATTTTGACGGAAGTGGCCGAGGAGGCCGCGGGGATGGCGAATTCGACGGTTTCGGCGGAACCGGGGGTGACGGAGCCGATTTCGGTCTCCTCGCCGCCGGAGAGGATGGAGACGGTGACCGTGTTGGCGTCCGTATTGTATTGGCTCAGCAGGAAGGAGACGGAGCCGCCCGAGGAGAGGTCGAGTTCGGGGGTGGCAATCCAGCCCGTGGCCTTGCTGCTGCCGAGCTTGGCGGAGCCGGCGTTCTCGAAGACCTTGCTGCCGGTCCAGCCGGTGCCGACCAAGTATTCATCCAAGTTGGAGGAGCGGTCGGCGGAGGTGCCCGAGAAGGCCTCGAAGTTTTCGCTGAGAAGCGCGTCGTCGGCCTTGGGGGCGGCCTTGGCGCCGAAGTCGGAGCTGGACACGTCGAGGAGGTAGGAGGCCGCGCCGGGCGTGGCGTCCCAGTTCGCGGTGAAGGAGGTGGCCGTGATGCCGGTGCTGTCGAGCCCCGCGGGGGCGGCGAGGGTGGCCGAGACGTTCATCGAAGCCTTGCCGAACGTCTTGGCGGTCTTGTTGGTGGCGAGGAAATCGAAGGAGTAGGAGCCGTCGGCCGGGGCGGTGAACGTGAAGTCCGCGCCGCTCAGCGAGTAGCTGCCGGCGGGGGCCGTGGAGGAGGCGACGGAGAACGTGATGGCGCCGGTGGAGCCGTCCACGTTGGACGCGACCAGCGTGCAGGAGATGGGCGCGCCGACGGTCGCCAACTGCTCGGGGATGGGCGCGAAGCGGATGCCGGAAGGCTCTTCCTTGCCGACCCAGCCGAACGTCACGGCCGCGAGGACGGTGGTGTTGGTGCACTGGGGCATCGTGTAGTCTTCGGTGCCGGGCTTGCCGTTGCCGTGCGTGTCGTCCTGCGCGGCCGCGTAGTCGAACATCTCCATGAAGGTGGCATAGGAATCGCCGTTGCCGTAGGGGCTCTTGTCGCAGGCGCCGGACTTGACGGAGCCGACGAAGCACTCCGTGAAGGCCCCGCCTTCGTCGCCGTCCCACGAATACTGGTTGTAGTCGGCCGCCGTCACCCACCCGCAGTCGGCAATCGCCAGCTTCGCCGCCGTGCGGATGCCGCGCGCGGCCTCGTCGGCGCGGATCGCCGCCAGTTCCTCGTTGACGCGCTCGGCGAACGCGAAGGGCGAGGCCAGCGCCGTTGCGCCGTCGCGGCGGAGGCTCTTGAACATGCCGCCGGAGTGGCAGGTGTCGAGCACGATGACGACCTTCACGCCCGCCTTGAAGTTGGCGAGGATCTTCGCGAAGGAGGAGTCCGGCATGTCGTCGTCGTACATGCAGATACCCGTCTTCTTGCCGCTGTCCTGGTAGCCGTGGGAGGAGTGGTAGTAGAGGACCACGTCGCCGCTGACGGCGGTCGACGCGAAACTCATGAGCTGGTTGGAGACCGCCGCGAAGGTGCCCTGGGAATTGGTGAACAGCTTCGCGTTCGACGACGTCCACTCGCCGCGGAGGGTGATGTTCGTGTAGACGTTCTTGGCGTCCGGCACGCACCCGGTCAAATCGTTGCCTGACATGTAGGAAGAGGAATACTTGTTCAACCCCGTGCAGAGGGCGTAATTCGTGGCCCGTGCCGTACCCGTCCAAGCCAGGGCGGCGAACCCGGCCAATGCAATGCCCAACCATTTTCTCATGATGCGCTTCCTCTCTGTCGATGCGTCCGCCGGGGCGGACATTTTTTGCTGATGGTCAGCCTACACCCCCCGCGGCAGGGGGGCAATCCGGCAAAAGCCCGGAAAGAAAAACGTTCTACCGCCGCAACGGAGGCGGAGCGGGATGGGTTCCGGCGATCGGACAAATGTTTCGGCCGTTTTCCAACGATTGGAAAAAATGTTTCCAATGGTTGGAAAACCGGCGGAACGGACGGCACCGCCGCCACGCCGGTTTCCCGCGCCGAAGGGAGCCGCCCCCGATGCCGGATGCTGGCCGGGATTGCGACGTTGGCTAGAGCGCCCGCCGTCGGGTGGCGGATGCTCCGGGGTGCGTAGCGACGGCACCCCCGCCGTCGTCCGCGCGAGGTTCCACCCACGGAGACGGAGAACCAGGCACGAAACGGAGATGGTCCCGCCCCCCCACGTCCCCCACCCTTGCGCTTGAAAAACGGCGGGCTCTCGGCCATACTGCCGGACATGAGCAAACCCCATTACAGCCTTTCGGTCGTCATCCCCGTCTACAACGAGGAGGAAAACGTCGCCTCCCTCGCCGCGCAAGTCCACGCCGCTCTCGCCGCGATGGACCGCGAATACGAAGTCCTGCTGGTCGACGACGGCTCCACCGACGCCACCTGGGAGCGCCTCTGCGCGGCGGCCGAACGCCACCCGCATTTCCGCCTCATCCGCTTCCGCCGCAATTTCGGCCAGACCGCCGCCATGTCGGCCGGCATCGACGCGGCCCGCAACGACGTCATCGTCACCCTCGACGCCGACCTCCAGAACGACCCGCGCGACATCCCGCACCTGCTGGAGGTCATGGAAGCCGACGACTGCGCCGTCGTCTCCGGCTGGCGCAAGGACCGCAAGGACGCCTTCCTCAACCGGCGCCTCCCCTCGATGATCGCCAACGGCCTGATTTCGCGCATCACCGGCGTCCATCTCCACGACTACGGCTGCACGCTCAAGGCGTACAAGCGCGACGTTCTCCAGGGCATCCGCCTCTACGGCGAGATGCACCGCTTCATCCCGGCCCTCTGCTCGTGGGTGGGCGGCCGCATCGAGGAAGTGGTGGTGGACCACCATCCGCGCACCGCCGGCAAGTCCAAGTACGGCATCGGGCGGACCTTCCGCGTCGTGCTCGACCTGCTGACCGTCAAGTTCCTGCTGCGCTACACGGGCGGGCCCATGCAGCTGTTCGGGAAGTTCGCGTTCCTGTTCAGCGGCATCGGACTGCTCCTGCTGCTGGTGGTGGCGGGCGACTGGCTCTTCTATCCGGCCAACCACCTCACCCACCAATATCTCGTCAAGCGCCCCATCTGGGTCATCACGCCGTTCATGCTGTTCGCGTTCGCGATGCAGTTCATCTCGATGGGCCTGCTCGCCGAAGTCCAGACCCGCACCTACCACGAATCCCAGAACAAGCGCACCTACACCGTCCGCGAAACCCGCGGCTTCCCGCCGGAGCCGTGATTCCGGCATTCCCCGCCCCCGCCCTCGCCCTTGCCTCGGCCGTCCCCGGCGCCGGCGCCGGCTCGCTCCAAGGGCCGACGCAGGTTCCGGACTACTTCGCCCGGCCCGTGGCCGCCAATCTGGCGGGCTTGGTATTCCTGTTCCTCGTCATCGCCTGGTGGCCGGCCTGCCGCGCCCTGCGGTCCGCCAATCCCCCCGAGTCCCCGTGGGCGCAGGGCGGACTCCGCTTCCTCGCCATCTGGCTGCCATGTTTCGTGGCCAGCGTGCTGGTCCACCTCGCCTGCCGCTTCGTGCACGCCGCCCCCGCCGTCCAGCCCGTACTCGGCCAGTTCGCCGGGGGCTCGCCCGGACAACGCATCCTCCTGGCCGTCTGCGGCATCGCCATCAGCCCCGTCTGCGAGGAAGTGGTCTTCCGGAAGTGGCTCCAGGACTTTCTCGTCCGGCGCACCGGCCTGCGCGCGGGCATCGCCCTGACGGCGCTGGTTTTCGTCGTCCTCCACCTCTCCTGGCAGGCGGCTCCGCCGCTGGCCATCCTCGCGGTCGGCCTCTCCATCGCCCGCATCCGCACCGGCTCCCTCATCCCCTGCATCGTCATGCACGTCCTCCACAACGCCTCCGTCTTCCTCTTCCTCGGGCTGGCCCTCGCCATCCAATCCTGATGCGGCCGCCCTCGTATTCTCCATGTTTTCCCTGGTAGGGCGAGCTCTCCGAGCGAGCCGCAGTGGGGCTGGAAACGGCTCGCTCGGAGAGCTCGCCCTACCCCTTCCCTTCACACGGGGAATCGCAGGGGTTTCGCCCGGCAATGCCTCCACCGGACTTCACTCCCGCGCGGCGGCGAGGAGGTCGGCGAGGGTGGCGTGGCCGTCGTAGAGGGCTTTGCCGACGATGGCGCCCGCCAGGTTCGCGCGGCCCAGGGCGCGGAGGGCGCGGATGTCGTCCGCCGAGGAGACGCCGCCCGAGGCGACGATCCGGCAGGGGGTGCCCGCGACCGCGTCGCAGACTTCCGCCGTGGCCTCCGGATTCGGGCCGCGGAGCATGCCGTCGGTCGCGGTGTCGGTGTAGATGATGGTCCGGACGCCGGCTTCGGCGGCGCGGCGGGCCAGGTCGGCCGCGCGCGTGGCGGAGGTCTCGGTCCAGCCCTTGACCTGGACGTAGCCGCCGCGGGCGTCGATGCCCACCGCCAGGCGGTCGCCGTGGCGCGCGGCCAGCGCCGCCAGGCGGTCGGGTTCGGCCAGGGCCCGGGTGCCGAGGATGGCGCGGCGGACGCCGGCCGCCAGCACGGCTTCGAGGTCGGCGTCGGTGCGCAGACCGCCGCCGCATTCGACGGGAATGGGCGCGACGGCGGCGGCGATGCGGCCAATGACCCCGGTGTGCGCGGGGTGGCCTTCGAAGGCCCCGGTCAGGTCCACGACGTGCAGCCAGCGGCCGCCCTGCCGCACCCATTCGAGGGCGCGGGCGACGGGGTCGGCGCCGTAGTCGGTCGCGTCCGCGGCGCGCCCCTGGCGCAGGCGCACGCAGTGGCCGTCCTTGAGGTCGATGGCGGGCAGGATTTCGAATTCGTTCATGGGGCCTCCTCGCTCCAGTCCAGGAAGTTTTTCAGCAGCTGCAGTCCGGCCCGCTGGCTCTTCTCGGGATGGAACTGCACGGCCGCCACGCGCCCGCGGCGGACCATCGAGACGTATTCGCCCCCGTAGGCGGTCAGGCCCGCCGCCCAGCCGGGCGCGGAGGGCAGGCAGTAGGAATGGACGAAGTAGAACCAGGAGCCGTCGGGGATGCCCCGCAGCAGGGGGCAGTCTTCGGCGCCGGGCGCGCGGCGGACCTGGTTCCAGCCCATCTGCGGGACCTTGCACCCCGGCGACGCCGCCAGCCGCGCGACGTGCGCCGGCACCACGCCGAAGCCGCGCGCGCCGGGGGCTTCGTCGCTGCTCTCCGCCAACACCTGCAGGCCCAGGCAGATGCCCAGCAGGGGGCGGTCCGCCGCCATCCAGGCCGCGAGCGGCGCGGCCAGGCCGTAGCGTTCCAGGTTCGCCATGCAGTCGCCGAACGCGCCGACGCCGGGCAGGATCAGCGCACCGAAGGCGTCCATCTCCGCCGGGTCGCGGAAGATGCGGTGGTCGGCCCCGAGGTGTTCCAGCGCGTTCGCGACGCTGCCGAGGTTCCCCAGGCCGTAGTCGACGACGCCCACCCGCATCACAGCACCCCCTTGCTCGACGGGATCCCCGGCTCGCGCGGGTTGGTCCGCACCGCCATGCGGAGCGCGCGGGCGAGGCCCTTGAACACCGATTCCCAGGCGTGGTGCGGGTCCTTGCCGTAGAGCTGCGCGATGTGCAGGTTCATGCGTGCCTGAGTCGAGAACGCCCGCATGAATTCTTCCAGCAGGCCGAGGTCGAAGGTGCGGATGAACTTGCGGCGGGTCGCCATTTCGAGGACGAGGTACGGGCGGCCGCCGAGGTCGAGGGCCACGCGCGCGAGCGTCTCGTCCATGGGGAGGAGGGCGAAGCCGTAGCGCTCGATGCCCTTGCGGTCGCCGAGGGCCGCGTTCAGGGCGTCGCCGAGCGCGAGGCCGACGTCCTCGACCGTGTGGTGGTCGTCCACGTCGAGGTCGCCGGCCGCCTTGAGGTTGAGGTCGAAGAGCGAATGCTTCGCGAACAGCTCCAGCATGTGGTTCAGGAACGGGACCCCGGTCTCGATGGTGTACTGCCCGGTCCCGTCCACGTCCAGTTCCACCCGGATCTGCGTTTCGCGGGTGTTTCGTTCGAGCATCGTTGCGCGGCTGGTTTTCATGGCGCGGCAGAGTAGCGCGGGCGGGGGCGCGAATCAAGCCCGGCCGCATTCCCGCCCGATCCGCCCCCCTCCGGAAACGGCGGAATCCCTCCTGCAAACTCTGTGGACAAACCACCCGCACTTTTCTATTCTCCCCGCCCATGACTCCATCCACCCATCCATTTGCCGTTCCCGCATTCCTCGCCGCGCTCCTCGTTGCGTGCCTCCCCCTTCCCGCCCTCGCCGGCACCGTCCCCGTCCGCGTCACCGCGCACAACGTCAACCTCCGCGCTGCGCCCCACCCCACCGGCGATCTCGTCGGACAGGCCGACTACAACGACATCCTCCAAGCCCGCGACCTCGGCGGCGAATGGGTCGAAATCGAGCCCCCCGCCGCCGTCGAAGCCTGGGTCAAGGCCGAATACGTCCTCCGCCCGCAGAACACCATCGGCGCCAACCGCGTCAACGTCCGCGCCGGCTCCTCCATCAACTACAACATCATCGACACCCTCTCCCTCGGCACCCCCGTCGAGCCCCTCCAGGAGTTCGGCGAATGGCTGAAAATCAAGCCCCCCTCCACCGCCCGCATCTGGATCTCCCGCCAGTTCGTCGCCCCCGTCTCCGACGACTCCCCCGCCCCCGTCCCCGACGTCCCGCGCCCCGCCGGGGACGGCGGGGAACCTCCCGCCTCCCTCCCCTCCGCCCCCTCCACCTCCGAGTCCCCCGCCGAGCCCTCCGCCAAACTCCCCCCTCCTCCCCCTCCCACCGACACCCCCACCCCCCTCATCGCCCCCTCCGTCCCCGAGACCGCCGAGCCCCCCGCCGCCGGCGAAATCCCCCTCCCGCCCCCCAAGGACCTCAAGCTCATCCCCCTCGCCGGACAGGGCCGCATCACCGAAATCGAAGGCCGCCTCCGCGCCGCCCCCCTCATCAACGAAGCCCCCGCCCGCTACCGCCTCGTCCGCTGGCAGAACAACCGCTGGCAGATCCTCTGCCACGTCTACGGCGACGCCGGGAAACTCCGCACCCTCAAGGACAAGCAAGTCCGCATCCGCGGCCGCGAATACTGGATCCAGAAAGCCGCCGCCCCCGTCCTCGTCCCCGACCGCATCCGCGAAATCCCCGAAAACCCTCCCCTGGATGACTGACCCATGAAGAAAGGAAAACCCATGCCCTCCTCCTCCCCCTCCTCCTCCAAGCACCGC
The DNA here is from genome assembly GCA_017527155.1 of Kiritimatiellia bacterium. Lineage (GTDB taxonomy): Bacteria > Verrucomicrobiota > Kiritimatiellia > CAIQIC01 > Lenti-01 > CACXEY01. The sequence goes on along the minus strand of JAFXQI010000001.1, from coordinate 50,426 downwards.
GGACTCGGCCGCGGCCTCGACGACCTCATCAAAGGCGGCATCCAGAAGAAGCCCGCCGCTGCCCCCTCCCCCTCCAAGCCCGCCCCCTCCCCCGCACCCGCCAAAGGCGCCGCCAAGCCCGCGCCCGCCGCCTCCAAGCCCGCCCCGGCCGCCGCTCCCGCCCCGGCCCCCGACGCCGCCGACGCCGTACGCGAACTCGACATCTCCAAAATCTCCCCCAACCCCTGGCAGCCCCGCCGCGAATTCGATCCCGCGGCCCTCCAGGAACTCGCCGATTCCATCAAGGCCCAGGGGCTGCTCCAGCCCGTGCTCGTCCGCGCCGCCAAGTCCGGAACCTACGAACTCGTCGCCGGCGAGCGCCGCCTCCGCGCCGCCAAGCAGGCCGGACTCAAGAAAATCCCGGCCCTCGTCCGCCCCGCCACCGACCTCGAAATGCGCGAGATGGCGCTCGTCGAGAACCTCCAGCGCTCCGACCTCAACCCCATCGAAGAAGCCCTCGCCTACCGCGCCCTCGCCGACCAGGCCGGCCTCACCCAGGAACAGATCGCCCAGCGCGTCGGCAAGGCCCGCGCCTCCGTCACCAACTCCCTGCGCCTGCTCGACCTCTCCGACACCATCCGCAAGGCCATCGCCTCCGGCACCCTCTCCGTCGGCCACGCCAAGGTCCTCCTCGGCGCCGACCCCGAACTCCGCGACCTTCTCGCCGCCCGCACCGTCGCCCAGGGACTCTCCGTGCGCGCCCTCGAAAAACTCGTCTCCGGGATGGACGCCGCCGCCAAGCGCGTGCGCCGCCCCACCTCCCGCCCCGCCGCCGCCGAAGACGCCAAGGCCCTCCAGCAGCTCAAATTCCTCTCCGACCGCATGCAGCAGGAACTCGGCACCAAGGTCTCCCTCGAACCCGCCCGCGCCCTCGCCGACGGCAAGCGCGAAATGGGCAAGATCATCATCGAATGGTTCGACAACGAAGACCTCTCCCGCCTCCTCGAAACCCTCAACCTCGGCGACCTCCTCTAACCCCCTCCTGACGGCGGGCCGTCGGTCCGCCCCCCCCTTTCGTCCCCCTTCGTCGTTTCGTCGCCTTCGTCGTTTCATGCCAAATCCTTTCCTCTCCCACCTCGCCCCTGCCGAACGCGCCCTCGAAGCCGACGCCGCCCGCCTCTCCCGCCTCGACCACGCCGAATTCCTCCTCCGCCTCGGCTTCCTCTTCCTCCTCTCCTGGATCGCGTGGAAATCCGGCCTCTCCCGCGCCCTCGCCGACGGCCTCCGCGGCTGGTTCTCCGGCACCCGCGCCTGGCCCATGACCCACATCTGCCTCGTCGCCTTCTGCGTCTTCGCCTACGAAATCGCCCTCTTCCCCCTCGCCCTCCTCCGCGAAATCCTCGACCCGGCCGACCCCGACCCCGATCCCGGCGCCCCGCCCCCCAACTGGGCCGCCGACTGGGTCAAATACAGCCTCCTCGACACCCTCTTCGCGACCGCCATCGCCACCGCCCTCTACGCCCTCATGTGGTTCTTCCCCGCCCGCTGGTGGCTCGCCGCGACCGCCATCTACGCCGTCTTCGTCGTCGGCCTCTCCGCCTGGGGCCCCACCCTTCTCCTCCCGCGCGTCACCCCGCCGCGCCCCCTCGACGACCCCGGCCTCCTCGCCTCCCTCCAGGCCATCGGCCGCGACGCCGGACTCGACATCGCCGCCTGCGCCCTCTGGACGCCTCCCGAAGGCGCGCACGACCGCATGGTCCTCGCCGGCACCGGACGCCGCCGCACGCTGCTCATCGACGCCGCCCTCGCCGACGACCCCGGCGTCCGCCCCACCGACCTCCTCTTCCGGGCCGCGCGGCTCGTCGCCGGCCACCGCCGCGGCCTCGACCTGCTCGTCCACGCCGCCGAAGTCGCCGCGGCCGCCGCCGTCTTCTTCGCCATGGACCGCTGGATGGCGGCCTTCTCCGGCCAGCGCGGCATCCCCGACTTCTTCCAGCCCGAAGTCTTCCCCGTCTGGATCAGCATCCTCTTCGGCTTCGCCTCCGCGGCCGGCCTTGCGATGAACGCCCTCTACCGCCGCGCCGTCCGCATCCGCGACGCCTTCGCCCGCTCCCGCGTCCCCGACCCCGACGCCCTCCTCCGCCTCCTCCTCTCCGACTTCCGCGCCGATCCCTTCCCCTCCACCCTCTCCTGGTGGCAGCTCCCCCTCTCCAACACCCCCTCCCCCGCCTCCCGCCTCCGCCGCCCCCCCCCTCCCTGATTTCCCCCCTGTTTTCCCCTGCCTCCCCGTCCTCCCCTCCCCGGCGTCCCGCCATCATTTGCGAACATGAAAATCCTTGCCTTTCCGCCCTTCTTTCCCCATACTCCCCTTCCATGAAGTTCCTCAAGGAAACCCTGTCCAAAACCTCCGAAGTCGCCCAGGACGCCTCCTCCCTTCTCCGCGACCTCCCGCATCCCGCCTGCGCTCCTTTCGCGCTCGCGGCCTTTGCGGGCATCACTCTCGCGGCGTTCGGCGCGTTCATCGTCACCGACACCGGCTGCGCAATCCTCTCCGAACTCCGCCGCCGCAAGCGCCTCCGCGAACCGCGCCCGGAGAGTCCCTCCCTGCGCGGCACGCCCACTCCCCGCGAACTCGCCGCCGATGCCGCCATCGCGCCGCGCACCCTGGCCATCCGCCTGCGCCTCGGGTCGCGCCTGGCCGACCTCGAACCCACGCTCGACAGCGGCCCCGTCTACGACATCTCGCCCACCGGGGCCCGCCGCATCGCCGCCCGCGGACGCGGCATCCGCGGCTGGATGGCGGACAACCGTCTCTCGCTCAACTACTCCACCCTCATGCGCTACAAGACGCTCGCCGTCCGCCTCCGCAAGCTCCTCTCCCTCGACGCCCGCCTGCCGCTCGAATGGCTCCTGCCCGGTGCCGTCCCCGACCGCGATCTCCCGTCCGGCCTTCTCCCCCACTACCACGCCGCCCGCCGCCGCCTGGCCCGTCTCCTCCGCGAACATTGGAACTTCAGCCGCCTGAAACGACACGTCGAAACCGCGCTCGGCATTCCCCGCCTGCTGACGGTACGCCGCAACGCCCGCCGCGCCGCCGAATCCGCCCGCGCACGCCGCCGCATGGCTGCCCCGATGAAACCCATCCGCTGCGAATCGGTGGTACTCGGCGACCGCAGCGTGCGGCTCGACGAATCGCTAGCCGAGTCCACCAAGCGCGAACTCATCCTCTTCCTGCGCACACCCGACCTGCCGCCGCGTCTCGACAAACTGCGCCGACGGGCCATCGACTGGCTGAACGAGGCCATTCCGTCCCCGGACGGCAAACCCTACTGACCGGCCGGCGCGGGAGCGGCTCGCTCGGAGATCTCGCCCCCTGGTTGCAACCGATCTACCGGTCCACCCCGGCCAACCCCGCCCCCGCTCCCTCCCGCCGGTGGAGGACCGGCAGCGCCAGCAAACAACCCGCCATCACGGCGCCCAGCGTCGCGGCCGCCCCCGTCGTCCACGCCCGCCAGGGCCACACGAAAGGCGCCTGCACCGTCATGGTCCGGTTGCACAGCAGGATGCCCGTACGCGCGAACAGCACCGCCAGCAACGTTCCCAGCAGCACCGATGCCGTCGCCAGCAGCAGCGCCTCCCCGACCAACAGACGCACCAGGCGCCCGCGGTCCAGGCCCAGCGCCCGCAGCAGCGCGTACGCGTGCCGCCGCGACCACACCGCCGCCACCAGCGAGACCAGCACCGCCAGGCTCGACAGACCCAGCACCATCAGCGGCAACCGCAACAGCGGCGCGATCACGCTGTCCGACCGCCGCGCGATCATCGCCTGCGCCCCCGCCACGTCCGTGAGCTTGACGTACGCCGACGGATACGGCCGCAGCGCGTCCAGCGCCTTCTGCAGCTCCCGCAGGTCGGTTCCCGGCTCCAGCGCGAGCCAGTGGCAGTTCTCCCGCACCCCCGGCGCGTAGCGGTCGAAGGTCGCGTCGTTGACGAACACCAGCGAGAGGCTCCGGTTCATGCCGCGGCGCATCCGCGTGGATTTCGTGATCAGCTGCCAGCCCGGTATGTCGAGCACCCCGACCGGCACGAGCTCGCTGCGGGACGTGTCGGCGCCCGGGTCCCCGCCGAGCGGGTACACGCCGAACGGCTTGCCGATGCGGAACGCGTCCGGGTCGGCAAGCGGCATCTGCGCCATGACGACGCATTCGCCGTCGCCGATCGGCCCCGTGCGCCCCGCGACGAGGCGGTGGCTGGCGAGCGAAAGGAATCCGGGCAGATCGGCGCGCAGGAGGATCAGCTCGCTCCCGGCGAAGAACTTCCCGCGCAACGCATCGGCATCGGCGAGCCGCAGGTGGGTCAGGCGCATGGCGGAATCGGCCCGTACGCCGGGGATGGCGGCGACCTCCCCGGCGCGCTCCGCCAGCGGCCCCTCTGGCAGGAACACGGCGATGGCGTCGGGCGCCTTGTCGCCGGCAAGGAACGGGATTTTCATGGATTCGCCCCAGATGGCGGTCGTGAGGTAGAAGGCGAGCGAAACGACCAGCGCGGAGGCCCCGAGGGTCTGTTGCCAGAGCCCCCCCCGGTTGTGGTCGCGCAACAGCAGCGGATGGAGGCGCAGCACAGCCCCGATGGGACGGGCGAGCAGCCCGGCGAGCGCGCGGAGGAGTCCGGGCACCATCAGGACGGCCCCGACCATCGCGAGGAGGTAGGCGGCGGGCAGGACGAAGCTTTGCGCAAGCGGGCCGCGTGCGAGCGGAGTCCACGCAAGCAGCGGATGCAGGAGCATGGCGACGCTGCCGGAAACGAATGCCCGGCGTCCGGTCCCCGCGCCGCCTGCCTCGATGGCCCCGGATTCGAGCGGATGCAGCCGCGTCGCCATCCACACCGCCGGCACGCACGCCAGCAGCGTCGCCACGGCCACCGGTACCGCCGAGAGCGCCAACCCGCCCCGCGCCAGCGCCACGACGTGCCCCCATCCGCGCGCCGCCTCCGGCACCGTCCCGCGGAACGCCCACAGCCCGTACGCCGCCCCGACGGCCCACCCCGCCGCCGCCAGCAGCAGCCCCTGCACCACCACCGCGCCCGCCGGCATCCACGACGGCGCGCCGATCGCCCGCAGGACCGCCAGCTCCCGCCGCTGCCCCTGGATGTTCATCGCCAGCGTCGACAGCAGCAGGAACAGCGCCGCCATGACCGCGAGGAAAACCGCCGAATACGGAATCGCGTCGAATCCCCCGCCGCCGCGCCCACGCGCGAACGGCGCCGCCGCTTCGCGCCAGTATTCCGGACCGAGCAGCGCCGCCGCCGCCCCGCACTCCGCCACCGCCGCATCGAACGCCGCCTCGAAGCCCGCCGCATCCGCTCCTTCCCGGAGCCGCACGTACGCCCGGTTTGCCATCCACTCCCCGCCCGCCACATTCTCGAACACCTCTCTCGGCGCACACACCGGGAACAGCCCCCGCACCGCCCCCGCCCGCCCCGTCTCGTACACCGCCCCCACCGCCACCCGCGCCCGTCCCCCCGCCCCCGCCAGGAACACCTCCGCCCCCGCCTCCAGCCCGTACTGCCGCGCCAGCGACGACGGTACCGCCAGCGCCCCCTCCTCCACGCACCGCGCCCACTGCTCCGCCTCCACCCCGGACGGCGCCGCCCCCTCCTCCGGCGAAAACAGCGGACAAAGCGCCATCTCCCCCGGCATCCACCCCGCCATGCGGAACATCGGGTCCGTGATGTTCGTCGAGACATTGACCGGACGCGTGCCGGGACCGCCGGAACCTCCGGGGCCTCCGGGACGGCCCCGCCCCATGCCACGACCGCCCCCCGGATACACCTCCACCGTCACCACCGCCCCCGCCACGCACCGCTCCACGCCCTCCGCCCCCCGTACCGCCGCCAACAACGCCTCCGGCAACGCCGGATGCGGCCTCGCGATCGCCGCGTCGAGCGCCTCCCCCTCCGCCCCTTCCGCGACCACCCGGTCGAAGTGCAGCGCCGCATCCGCCATCATTTCGCCGAGCCGGTCCGACGTCGCCGAGAACGCGCACGCCACGCGCAGGACCATGCCCGCCGCCAGCGCCACCGCCGCCACCGACAGCGCCGACGCCAACGGCTGCCGCCGCACCATCGCCCCCACCGACAGCGCGGCATAGCGCCAGAACCGCCCCGCCGCCGTCACGGCCGACCCTCCGCGACGGGTGCGAGCAGCCGCTGGTACGCGATTGCCAGCTGCTCCGCGTCGCCGAAGTCCGACATCGGCCGGTCCGCCAGCAACCGCCCGTCCCCCAGCATCAGCACCCGGTCCGCGTGTATCGCCACGTGCGGCGCGTGCGTCACCGCCAGCACCGTGCATCCCCGCTCCCGGCACAGCCGCCGCAGCAGCTCGCACACGTGCGTCGAGCCGCGCAGATCCAGGTTCCCCGTCGGCTCGTCCGCCAGCACGATTTCCGGCTTCATGGCCAGCGCCCGCGCGATGGCCGCCCGCTGGCGCTCCCCGCCCGAGAGCTGCGACGGCAGATGCTTCAGCCTCCCCCCGAGCCCCAGGAACTCCACGATCTCCGCCAACCACCCCTCCGCCCCTTCCGGCGCCTCGTCCAGCAGCCGCGGCAACCGTACGTTCTCCGCCAGCGTCAGGTTCGGCAGCAGATTGTAGTCCTGGAACACGAACCCGATCCGCCGACGCCGCAACCGCGCCCGCTCCGAATCCTTCAGCGACGAAAAATCATCCCCGTCCAGCAGAATCCGCCCCGCGTCCGGCTTCAGCAGCCCCGCCAGCAGGTTCAGCAGCGTCGTCTTCCCCGATCCGCTCGCCCCCATCACCGCGGTGAACGTCCCCCGTTCCACCCCGAACGACACCCCGTCCAGCGCCGCGATCCGCTCCTCCCCCTGCCGGAACGCCTTTCCGAGTCCTTCCGCCGCCATGACCATCGTCGCCTGCACCATGCTCTCGTCTCCTTCTTCCATGTTCCTTCTACCAGCGCCCCGCCCCCCTTCCCCGGTTCACCCCGCCCCCGATTTCCCCGTCCGCCAACCACTCGTGAGATTATGGAAAACCCATCGATTTTCCTCCACTTCCGCCCCCATCTTCCTCCCATGAACGCATCCCGCCCCCGCCCACCTCTTTCCGCTTCCGTTCCTCCCGCAAAAAGCGCATGATGGCCGCCATCATGACAACCACCTCCACCATTCCCCCCCTTCCCGCCGCCCTGAAGCTCGACCGCCCCCTGGTGGTCTTCGACCTCGAAGCGACGGGCCTGAACAAGCGCATGGACCGCATCGTCTCCATCGCCCTCGTCCGCTACGAACCCGGCGCCGAGCCCGTCTCCAAGCACTACTACCTGAACCCGACCATCCCCATCCCCGCCGAATCCACGGAAATCCACGGCATCACCGACGCCGACGTGGCGGAGGCCCCGACCTTCGCGGAGATGGCGGACATCATCGACCGCCACTTCGAGGGCGCCGACCTGGCCGGCTACAACCTTCTCGGCTTCGACATCCCGCTCCTCTGCGAAGAATTCGCGCGCGCGGGACACCCCTTCGACCTCAAGGGCCGCCGTGTCCTCGACGCCCAGCGCATCTTCTTCAAGAAAGAGCCCCGCGACCTCTCCGCGGCCCTCAAGAAGTACTGCGGCGTCGAACACCAGGACGCCCACGACGCGATGGGCGACGTCCTGGCCACCATCAACGTCCTCTCCGGCGAATTCCGCGCCTACCCCGACCTGCCCACCGACATGGACAGCCTCGACAAGGAATTCAACCAGCACGACCCCACGTCCGTCGACCGCTCCGGCCGCCTCAAGTGGGTCGAAGGCGAAGTCACGCTGAACTTCGGTAAATTCCAGGGCCGCCGCCTGCGCGACGTCATGCGCGACGAACCGGGCGTCCTCAACTGGCTCCTGCGCTCCGACTTCCCCGAGGACACCAAGCGCATCGTCCGCGACGCCCTCGCGGGCCGCTGGCCCGAGCGCCCGGTCAGTTCCACCGCTCGCGGATGACGCTTTCGGCGAGCGCCCGCCGCGTGCGCGGCCTCGGCGCCGCCTCTTCCGCCGGATACCCCAGCGGCGTCATCGCGACGATTTCGACTCCGTCCGGCAGATTCAGCACCTTGGCGGCGACCTCCGGATCGAACGCCCCCACCCAGCACGTCCCCAGCCCCATGTCCGCCGCCGCGAGCGTCAGGTGGTCCATGGCGATGGCCCCGTCCACCCACGCATAACTCTTTCCGTCGTGCGGCCGGACCCACCCCTCGGCGGGCAGCACGCACACCGCGATCACGACCGGCGCCTTCCAGAACCACTCCCGCGAGTACGCCGTCCCCAGCAGCCGCTTCCTCGCCTCGTCCCGCACCACGACGAACCTCCACGGCTGCCGGTTGCACGCCGACGGCGCCCTTCTCGCCCCCTCCAGCACCTTCGCCAGCACCTCCTCCGGGACGTCGTCCTCCCGGTACGCCCGCACGCTCCGCCGTTTCTCCGCCAACTCCAGGAAATCCATTCAACACCTCCTTGTTCCGCCCCCTTATATGCCGCCCCACCTCTCCCCCGGCAAGCAAAAATCCCGACCCGCCCCCACCCCCGCGCGGAGAATGTCGTCGAGGCAGGACGGCAGGCGGGCTCCCCGTGCCCGTTTCTCCCTTGCGGCAGGCCTCCTGGCGCGCTACCTTCCACCGCATGAAACCGCCCGCCGCTTTTTCCTTCCCGTCCATACTTCATCCGTTTGCGTTTTCCGTTGCGCTTGCGTTTGGCCTGGCCCTGCCGGGACGCGCCGTTGGGGCGCCGCCCGCCATCGCCATGCCGCCGCGGCTGTCCTTGTCTGCCGACGGGGAGGTGCTCGCCGCGTTCGACACGGCCTCGCCCGCACGCGCCACGCTGCGCTGGGGGTTCGCCCCGGACGCGATGACCAACGCCGTCAGCGACCCCGGCGGCACCCACGCGCACATCCTCGCCTTCCCGCCGCTTCCGCCGGGCGCGACGGTGCACTACGCCGCGACCGCCTCCGACGGCTATGCGTTCGCCAACTCCTTCGCGGCGCCGCCCGCGCGCGCGCCGGACGCCGTCTTCCGCTTCGCGCTGCACGGCGACCTCGAAGGCGGCCTCGAGGACAATCCCGGGCACATCCCCTACGCCCGCGACGTCTCGCGCGGCATCGTCGCCTTCGCCCCGAGCGTGGTCGTCTCGACCGGCGACCTCGCCGACGAAGCCTACGGCGGCTTTCCCTCCTTCCCGCCCTACCTCGCCTGGACGAACTTCATCCAGATCTGCTCGAACGAATTCTCGTCCATCCCGTTCCTGCCGGCCATGGGCAACCACGACGGCCGCGATCCCCAGACCGTCAAGGACGAATACTCCGGCGACCAGGCCCGCTCCTTCTTCCACCGCTTCTTCGCGCTGCCCGAGACGGCGCCGGGGTCGGTGGACCACGTCGCGCGCGTCGGCAACGCCACGTTCGTTTTCCTGAACTCCGACGCGGACATCCCGTCGCAGAACGGGTTCCTGGCCCGCGCGCTCCAGGCCGCAGCGTACGACCCGGCCAACGTCTTCGTCTTCGCCGTCTTCCACCGGCCGCCGTACTCCACCTCCGGGCACGGCGGCAACGGGGAAATCCAGGCCAACTGGTGCCCGCTCTTCACCGCCTACGAAGCGGACGCGGTCTTCACGGGCCACGTCCACAACTACCAGCGCTTCAAGCCCATCGACGGCGTCCAGTACCTCGTCTCCGGCGGCGCCGGCGGCTATCCCAAGGAGTATGCCGACGATCCCTCCCTCGCCTTCACCACCACCTGCTTCCATTACGTCACCGCGGCCATCTCCAACCGCACGGCCACCTTCCGGGCCTGCCGCTCCGACCACGACCCCGCCACCAACCCGCAGGTGTTCGACACCTTCACGGTCGCCGCCGACCGCCGCGTCCGCGTGTCGCCGCCCTTCCCGGCGCCCGGCGGCCGCGCCACCGTCACCTACAATCCGGCCGGCGGCCCCCTCGACGGCGCGTCCGCGGTCGCCCTCCACTGGGGCGTCGACGGCTTCACGTCCGCCTCCACCGCCCCCATGTCGCGCAATCCCGACGGGACCTTCGCCGCCACCCTCGACATCCCCGCCACGGCCACCAACCGCCTCGCCTTCTGCTTCAAGAACGACCCAGACTCCCCCACCGCCTGGGACAACAACCACGGACGCGACTGGCAAGCCCTCTTCGACCCGCTCCCCGCCGCCCCCGCCGCGCGCCCCGCCGCCTACGCGCCCCACCACAGCCCGGCGGTCACCGACGACCCGCCCGGCGGCGCCATGAACAACACCGGACCCGGGATCGTGGACGCCTTCGATTTCGACACCGCCTTCCCCGTCCTGCCCGCGGCGGACCTGCCCCGCGGCTTCGGCTCGTTCGGCCCGGTCTACGCGAACATCGACTCTAGCAACCTCTACCTCGGCGGCCCCGCCCTCGACCTGGCCGGCACCAACAACGCCGCCATCCTCTTCGTCGGGCTGGACACGCTTTCCGACGACGCCTGGCAGCTCTGGCACAAGTCGTCGCTCCCGAACGCCCTCGACAAACTGCACAACGTCCGCTTCACCGAACCCATGGACCTGGCCATCGTCCTCGGCGACCAGTACGGTGACAAGACGTCCTACACCAACTTCACCTACGCCGGTCACGACTTCGGCCAGGGCATCTACTACCTCTCCACCAACACCGACCACTTCACCCCCGTCCCGGCCGCGGCCGGCGCCCGCCTCTCCCAGTACGCCGACCCGCTCCCGCCCGCCGGCGCCACCGGCAACCGTCCCGCGACCGTCTGGGAAGCCGCCCTGCCGCTCGCGGCCCTCGGCGCGGCGGACGCCCCGCCCGAACACCTCTTCCTGTGCGGCGTCATCGTCTCCGCGACCACCGCTGGCGACGACCGCTACCTTTCCCGCAGCGTCCTGGCCGACCGCGCCTGGTCCACGCCCGACGGATGGGGGAACACCGGCACCAACACCCTGATCCTGCGCCCGATCCGCGTCGCCCTGCCCGCGGGACACCACCTCGGCGACCCCATCCCCAACGCCTACCGCGTCGAACACTACGGCACCACCGACGCCCCGTCCGCCGATGCCGACACCGACGGCGACGGCATGCCCCTCCTCGCAGAATACGTCGCCGGGACGGACCCCGTCGATGCCGCCTCCCGCCTCCGGTTCCTCCGCCTCTACCCCGACATCCTCCTCGACCCGCCGCCCCCCGCCGACCGCACCGTCGGCCTGGAAGCCACGACCAATCTCCTCCGCCCCGCCTGGACCACCCCACCTGCCGACCCCTCCGCCATCACCGCCCCCCTCTTCTACCGCGCCCTCGTGACCCTCCCCTGACCGCCGGAACCGCTCCCCCCCTCGCGGCAACCGCCACCTGCGGCGGAAGGTCCGCGGCACATCATTGGAGATGTCCGGCGAGGAACTTGTGTTTTCGTCCGTGCAAAGCCGGGTAGGGCGGCGAGTCCCCTCGCCGCCGGAAACTGGAACGTGCAAGGAAATGTTGTTGGAGGTGCGGATGCCATTCGGCCAGAATCCAGGGGAATCATGCGTCCGCGCATTTCCGGCAACGACCTTTGGCATGACGGACGCCGGCGGGCAGGGACTGCCCGCCCTACCCTTCCCTGCGCCCGGGGAATCGCAAGGGTTTCGCCTGGTAGCCGCCGCGTGGCGGAGGACCGGCGGGGCGGGCGCTCCGTGCGAGCCGGATGGAGCGGGTTCGGATTTTCGGTCGCTTTCCGGACGTTTTCCTCCCACAAGGTCGCGCGGAAGCGCGACCCTCCCGGGGCGTTCTCCACGGGGAGGGACGCGCTTCTGCGCGTCCGCAGTGGAATCCGAACCCGCTCGAAACGCTTGGAACGGCTCGCCCGGAGAGCTCGCCCAACCGGCGGGTGCGGCACAAGATGCGGAGGGGCGTTTTCTGTGACGGCCCGATTCGGCAGGCCTTCCGGGACACCCATCCGAGGTCGGTCGCCGGCCGTCGCGGTCGATTTTTCGCGGTCGATTTTTCTTGAGGGAGTTCCCGGAGAGGTGTTTATTGCGCGGTGGCGCGCGGACGGCGCGCGGATGACGAGGAAGGAGAGAACCGACATGGCCCCCAAGACGAAAACCGAAGAAAAAGCCACCCTGCCGAAAGGATACCGTGCCGCAGGAGCCGCCGCCGGACTCAAGGCCAGCGGCAAGCCCGACATGGCCATGCTCTTTTCCGACACCCCGGCGGTCGTCGCCGGGTGCTTCACCACCAACCAGGTCCAGGCGGCCACCGTCCGCCTCGACCGCGAACGCGTGGAGAAATACGGCATTGCGCACGGCGTGGTCGTCAACAGCGGCCAGGCCAACGCCTGTACCGGCGCGCGGGGCCTCCGGGACGCCAAGGCGATGGCCGCCGAAATGGCCGGGCACCTCGGCGTCGCGCCGGAAACCGTCCTCGTGGCCTCCACCGGACGCATCGGCGTGCCCCTGCGCATGGACCTCGTCGTGCCCGGCATCGAGACCCTCGCCGGCGCGCTCTCCCCCGACGGCGGAGAGGACTTCGCCCAGGGCATTCTCACCACCGACACCCGCCCCAAGCGCTTCACCGCGGTCTTCCGGGCGGGCGGAAAGACCTGCCGGCTGACCGGCATCGCAAAGGGCGCCGGCATGATCCAGCCCTGCATGGGCACCATGCTCGCCTTCCTCGCGACCGATGCCGCCGTCACCGGCCAGCGCGTGCTCCGGGCCGCCCTGCTCGATGCCGTGGCGGACAGCTTCAACCGCGTCAGCGTCGACGGCGACCGCAGCACCAACGACACCGTCCTGCTCTTCGCCAACGGCGCGGCCGGCGGCGCCCCCATCTCCCCCCGCCACCCCGACTGGCCCGCCTTCGCCGGCGCCCTCCGCGAGGTGACCCTCCAGCTCGCCCGGGCGATGGCCCGCGACGGCGAAGGTGCCAGCAAGATGGTCACCGTCCGCGTCACCGGTGCCCGCAGCACGGCCGATGCCGACGCCGCCGCCCGCGCCGTCGCCAATTCCCTGCTCGTGAAGACCTCGTGGGTGGGGACCTTCCCGAACTGGGGCCGCGTGATGGACGCCCTCGGCTACTCCCCCGCCCGGGTCCGGGAGGACAAGGTGGACATCTTCTACGACCGTGTCCAGGCGGTACGCGGCGGCATCGCCGTCCCCGTCGCCCCCGGCAAACTGGAAAAGATCCTCGGCGGCAGGGAATTCACCCTCGAATGCCGCCTCAACCTCGGCAAGGGCGAGGCCGTCATCTACACCTGCGACTGCACCGAGGAATACGTCGTCATCAACAAGGATTAGAGCGGGTTGCGAATGGCCTGGCCGCGGTTCATCGTGCCGCGGCCGTTCCCGGAGCGGACGCGCGGAAGCGCATCCCTCCCCGTGGGAGGGTCGCGCTTCCGCGCGACCTTGTGCTCGGGAAACGCCTGGGAAGCAACAGCTCCCCGGACCCGCTTTACGGCAGGAAGTCGCCCTTCCGCAGTTTTTCCGGCAGGTATGTCTCCAGCACGAAGTTCAGCCCGTGCTTCGCGAACGCCTGCTGTTCGATACGGACCCCCATCTTGAGCATCTGGTTCAGGACGGCCTGCCATTCCTTGTGGTGGAGGATGAAGGGGTCGTTCTTCAGCGCGTCCCTCGCGCGCTTCACGTCGGCTTCTTCCAGCGGGTGCGTCGCGTCTTCGAGGTTGTAGTCGAGGATGTCCTGCGGCGTCACGCCCAGGTAGTGCGCCTGCGGGACGCAGAAGAAGCGGTTGATGTGCGCCGCCTGCCCCGACCCGACCTTCAGCGTCCGGTAGATGTTGCAGTAGCCGTACGGGTCGCCGTCGGTGAAGGCCAGCACCGGCAGCTTCCGGTCGTCCGCCAGCCGCCGCACGAACCGGCGGCACGCGCGCGTCGGGACGCCGCTCATCGAGATCAGGACGCAGTTCGCCGTCTCGAAGTAGCGGTGGTGCACGAGGCGCTGGAACAGCGACGACGTCTCCACCACCAGCACCAGCCTGGCGCTCGTCTCGAACCGCAAATGCTCCACCCGCGACGGGATGCTCCACGCGCCGGTCCCCAGCCCCGCGCAGTCGATCCGCACGTCGCGCCCGCTCACCGGGTCGCGGTCGATGACGGTCAGCGGCCCGCACACGTCCCCGCCGCGCTCCTCGGGAATGTACCCGAGCTGCTCGCGGTTGACGCCCAGCATCGCCTCCATGTCGTCCAGCAGCGTGTCGCTCTCCGGCTGCGCGTCGAAGCGGCATTCGCCCCAGCTCTTGCTGTTGTAGTACACCTCGCGCTTGCCGGCGATGTCGTTGCGGTCCAGCAGGTCGTTCTTGGTCGTCGCCAGCAGGCGCATCGACTGCGCGAAGGTCTTGACGGTGTTGTACGTGAGCGTCCGCGTGGACTTCTTGTCCAGGATCTCGAAATGCCCGCGCTTCGCGTCGTAGCGCACGTTCGAGAGCGACCGCACCGGGAAGCTCATCGACGGCTTGCGCCCGCGCAAAATCGCGCTCCGTATGCTCTCGGCCGTCTCGGCGATGCGTTGCGATGCCTTGCGCCGCTCGGCTTCGCCGGCGGGAGGCGCGGATGGGGTGCTCTGCTTGCTCATGGGCTGCTCGTTCTCCTGGTTCCTTCCCAGCATCGCACGCCCCCGGCCCCTTGGCGACACTTTTCCGCGGGCGACACCCCGGAAACGCGCTCCGCGGCGCTCACCGCCGCCAGAAGGCGGGGACGAGGAGGGCGAGGAGGGTGTAGAGTTCGAGGCGGCCGGCGAGCATCAGGAGGCAGAGGACGATCTTGCCGGCGGCGGGGACGGCGGCATACGTGCACGCCGGACCGACGCCCGCGAAGCCGGGGCCGGTGTTCGTCGCGCAGGACACCACCGAGGAAAGGGCGGTGGAGAAGTCCGGCGCGAGGGGGAGCATCGCGAAGAGGCCGACGAGGAGGGTCAGCAGGAACAGCATCAGGAAGGCGACGATGGAGAGGACGAGCGTTTCGTCGATGGATTTCCCGCCCATCCGGACAGAAAAGACGGCCTGCGGCTGCATGAAGAGGCGGATTTCGCGCAACATGGCCGCCGCGGCGACCTGGACGCGGCCGAGCTTGACGCCGCCGGCCGTCGAACCCGCGCAACCGCCGACGATCATCAGGACCGCGAGGATGCCCTTGGCGAGGGCGGGCCAGCGGTCGTAGTCGGCGGTGGTGAAGCCGGAGGTGGTCATGAGGCTGCACGCGGTGAAGGCGGTCTCGCGCAGGGTGTGCAGGAAGGTGGCGCCGGCGGGGGCGGCGTGGAAGACGATGGCCGCGAGGGCGAGCGAGGCGGACGCGTAGAGGGCGAGGAAAGCGACGGCTTCGCGGTTGCGGAACCAGGCCCAGAGGTCGCCGCGGAGGATGCGGTAGTGGAGGGTGAAGTTGATGCCGGCGACGAGCATGAAGGCGATCATGACCACCTCGATGGCCGGGTTGTTCCAGTAGGCAACGCTGGCGGAATGCGTGGAGAGGCCGCCGTTGGCCATGGCCGTCATGGAGTGGCAGACGGCGTCGAACGTGCCCATTCCCGCCAGACGCAGGGCCAGGACCATCAGGACGGTGAGGCCGACGTAGATGCCCCAGAGGCATTTGGCGGTGGAGGCCATGCGCGGTTCGATGCGGTCCTTGGAGGGACCGGGCATCTCGGCGCGGAACAGCTGCATGCCGCCGCTGCCGGCGAAGGGAAGGATCGCCAGCACGAGGATCAGCACGCCCATGCCGCCGACGTACTGGGTGAGCGAGCGCCAGAGGAGGATGCTGCGCGGGACGGCTTCGATGTCGTCGAGCGCGGTCGCGCCGGTGGTCGTGATGCCGGAGACGGCCTCGAACACGGCGGCGGCGGGGTCGCCGGGGAAGACGTCGACGGAGAGGATGTAGGGGACGGAGGCGACCAGCCCCGCGGCGAGCCAGCCGAAGGCGACGATGCCCAAGCCGTCGCGGCGGCTGAGTTCGCGGCGCATCCGGGTGGCGAGGCCCAGGACGAGCGCGGCCACCAGCGTGGTGCCGGCGGGGAGGAGCAGGGCCAGGCAGTCGGCGCGCGGTTCGTCGCAGAGCCACGAGACGCCGCCGCAGAGGGCCATCAGGACCCCGATGACGGCCAGCAACCAGGAGATGATGTGGATGACGTTGCGGAAGTTCATGGGGAGAGGGAGGTCACATGCCGTCCAGCGAGAGGTCGCCGTGGATCTTGTAGACGGCGCCGTCGCGGTCCACGGAGAGGTTGGCGCCGGGGAAGGCGGCGGGGAGCTTCTGGCGGAGCTTTTCGACGACGGTCTTTTCGAGCAGCTTGTAGCCCTCGGGGTCCACCTCCTCCAGGGTGGCCACGCGGATGCGCAGGACGTAGCCGGGGCCGTACTTCGAGCCGATGCCCACCGTGTAGTTCGCGCCCAGCTCCAGGACGCCGTCGTCCTCGGGATTCGACGTCGAACCCGCCGGCGGCCGCACCGGATGCAGCGGGACGTGGCGGAGGCCGTCCACCGCTTCGAGTTCGCGGTCGATTTCGTCGAACACCGATTTCAGCCGCGCGTCCCAGCGCTCCACCTTGCTCAGTCCGCTCATGGGTCTTTCTCCTTTTCCCCTCCCGCCAGGTACGGGGCCAGCGGGGCCGACGGCACGGCGCCGGTCGCCCCCGGCGTGCGCGCGCGCCGGACCAGTTCCAGGAAGTACGGTTCGAGCGCCTGCCGCGGGTGCATCACCTCCGGCTCGCATCCCAGCGCCCGGCGCACCCCGCCGACCGCGCGTTCGAGCCGCGCCGGGTCCTCCGGCGTGGGGAACGAGAGGCACGTGCGGTCGCGCCGCTCCAGCAGGTCGTCGAGCGCCCCCTGCGCGAGCAGGACGCCGTTGAAGACGATGGCGATCCGCGAACACACGTCCTCGACGTCCGCCAGCAGGTGCGACGTGAGCACCACGGTCTTGCCGCGCGCGCCGAGCGCGAGGATGAGGTCCTTGATCTGGCGCGCGCCCTGGGGGTCGAGTCCGGACGACGGTTCGTCGAGCAGCACGAGGTCGGGGTCGTTCAGCAGCGCCTGGGCGAGGCCGACGCGCCGCGCCATGCCCTTGGAGAAGCCGCCGACGGCGCGGTCGCGCGCGTGTTCGAGTCCGGTCATGGCCAGCAGTTCGCCGATGCGGCGGCGCGCAACGGCGCGGGGGAGGCCGAAGAGGCGGGCGTGGAATTCGAGCGTCTCGCGCGGCGTCAGCTGCGGATAGAGGCGCGACTCCTCGGGCAGGTACCCGATGCGGCGCTTGGCTTCGACCGACCGCGGGGACGCGCCGAGCACTTCCAGGGTGCCGGACGTCGGGAAGAGCAGGCCGAGGACCATCTTGACGATGGTGGACTTGCCGGAACCGTTCGGGCCGAGCAGGGCGAACACGCTGCCCGACGGCACCTCCAGGTCCACGCCGCGCACGGCTTCGACGCGCGGACGCCGCCAGAAGTCGAGGAACGTCTTGCAGAGCTTTTCCGCGCGGACCGCGGGGGGGCTTGCAGGCGGCGCCGTCATGGGATTTCGCTCCTCCGGAACGCCTGCACGCCGAGCGCCAGGCAGGCCCCCGCCCAGAGCGCCGCGTAGGCGACGGCTCCCGCGAGGTAGCCCCCCGGCACCCCGCGGCCGGCATCCAGCGCGTCGGTCAGCCAGAACGCCTGCCCGTCCGGCAGCAGCGCGCACGCCGCGCGCGCCGGGAACGACGCATCCCAGTGCGCCCCCAGCAGCGGCCCCGACACCAGTCCCAGCGAGAACACCGCCGCGCAGGCGCTCACCGTCGCGACGGTGTTCAACCGCACCGCCAGCGCCGCCGCCGCCGCCGCCGCCATCAGCGACGGCAAGGCCGCCAGCGCCCCCGCCGGCACGATCGCCCAGTCCAGGTTCCCCGGGAACCCGGCCCCGCCCGCCGGCTCCGCCCGGCACGCCGCCACCGCCAGCGCCAGCGGATACCCGATCCACAGCGCCCCGCACGCCGCCGACGCGAAGGGCCGCCCGTGCCGCCGGTTCCGCCACGCCGCCCAGGCCAGCGCCAGCGGCGCGACCGCGAGTGCCGGTCCGGCCGCCGTCCAGTCGGTATGCCACTCCACCGCGCCCGCGCGCACCGCCAGCAGCGTCGCCGCCACCGATGCCGCCGCATGGCCCGCCAGCGCCAGCGCCACGCCGCACGCCTTGCCCGCGAGATAGGCGCCCCGGCCCACCGGCTTCGCCAGCGCCAGCGCCGCCGTGCCGCGGCGGAGTTCCCCGCCGACCGCCTCCGCCGCCGACCACGCCGCCAGCAGGACGCCGCCGGTGTAGAGCAGCGCGAGGGCGCTGTCGCGGACCGCCCGCGGCGCGTCCCCGAGCGTGTAGTGGAGGAAGAACGGCATCAGCGTCGTCCCCGCCAGCGTCGCCAGCGTCACCAGCAGGCAGACCGGCCGCCGCACCGTCTCCAGCGCCGCCAGCCGCGCGATGGCCCCAAAAGCGTGCACCGCTCGCGCGTCAGAAGAGATTGTCGTACGCCGGCGGACACAGCGCGTGCAGCGCCGGGATCAGTTCCCGTTCCGGCATCGGCTCCGGGTCCTTGCCGCCGAGCGCGTACTTGATGACCGCCAGCCGCTTCGGATACGGCGCGTCCGGCCGCACCACGTACCACGCCGGGGTCGACTTGAACCCGAACGTCGCCGCCAGCGCCCGCGTCTCGTTGTTGCCGGGGAGGGTGAGCTGGAGCTTGATGAAGTACGGCATCGCCTTGCGCCAGTGCGTGTAGGCGCCGGCCTTCGTCTCGAACCAGCTGCAGAGCCCCTTCTGGCTGGAATCCGCCGGATTCTTGAAATACACGAGGATGCAGGCCCCCGACTCCTTCTGCAACGCCTTGGCCGTCTCCCAGTCGCTCGCCTTGTCGAACCACTTCTTCGGCACCAGGTCGAACTTCGGCGCCTCCGCCAGTGCCCGCGGCACGCCGGACGCCAGGACCTCGTTCGTGCCGCCCGCGCCCTGTCCCCGCGGACCGTTCCCCCACCCTTGCCCCTGTCCCGGGTTGCCCCACGGCGTCGCGCCGTCCGTCCCCGCCGCCGGAGTCGCCGGAGCTTCCGCCGCCGCCGGCGCCTCGGCCGGAGCCGCCGCCGGTGCCGCCACGCCCGGACGCGCGAACCGCGACCGGTCGAACTTCTGCCGATGGAACTCCACCCGCTGCGCCGACGCCGTTCCCGCCGCCAGCACCGCCGCCGCCAATCCCAGAACCATTGTCCGAAGCATCGTCATGACATCCTTCCTTTCCATAACATCCCTACCAGAATGCCCTCCCCGCCCCCCCGAATCAAGGCCAAACCCATCCGGACGGTTCGAGGGACCAGGGAGGCCGCGCATCCAATTCCGCGACCTCGTATCCGACGGCACAAAACGGCCCTGCACCGGAAGATTGTTCATGGGCGGGAGAATGGGGAAAATGCGAGCAGAATCCGAATGTTTTCCTTGATATCGCGAATGGGTTGCATCGGGGGAAAGGAAGGGGGGGGGGACGGTGCGGTCGCGCGGAAGCGCGACCCTCCCGGGGCGCTCTCCACGGGGAGGGACGCGCTTCTGCGCGTCCGCAGTGGAAATGGCTGGTGAGGCAACCTTGCAGCCTCACGGTTCCCGAATCCGCGCCGGCAAGGAGGGTGGAATCGGGAAGGGGGACGAAAAAGCCCGGCCGCGAGGCCGGGCGTGGGAGGGGAATGGAGGGCGCTTATTCGGCGGGCATGGCGTCGTCGGAGATGTCGCCGTTCATGTAGACGTTCTGGACGTCTTCGAGTTCGTCGAGGGCGTCGACGAGCTTGAGCAGGGAAGCCGCCTGGTTGGGGTCGTTGATCGGCACCCACACGGTCGGGACCATGTTCACGCCGGATTCTTCGGTGGGGGTGTAGCCGGCCTGGGTGATCTTTTCGGAGACTTCGTTGTAGACGTTCGGGGCGGTCAGGATCTCGAATTCGTCGCCTTCGCGGGTCATGTCGTCGGCGCCGGCTTCGAGGACGAGTTCGGTGAGGGCGTCTTCGTCGACGCCTTCGGCGTTGACGAGGATCTGCCCGCGGCGCTCGAAGTTCCGCATGACCTGGTTGGAACCGGCCAGGGTGGCGTTGTGCCGCTGGAGGAGGTGGCGGACTTCGGCGACGGAACGGTTGCGGTTGTCGGAGAGGCAGGTGATGATCAGGCCGACGCCGCCGTTGGCGTAGGCTTCGAAGAGGATTTCTTCGAGGGCGCCGCCGCCGAGTTCGCCGGTGCCTTTCTTGATGGCGCGGTCGATGTTGTCGGCCGGCATGTTGACGGCCTTGCATTTGCCGAGGATGGTGCGCAGGGTGATGTTGGCGCCGGGATCGCCGCCGCCGGAGCGCGCGGAGATGGTCAGTTCCTTGGCGAGCTTGGAGAAGATCTTGCCGCGCTTGGCGTCGGTGGCGGCCTTCTTGTGCTTGATGGTTGCCCATTTGCTGTGTCCACTCATTGGGGGGTCCTTTCTCTTGGGGATTGGGGGTCAGGGGGGAAGGAGACGGGTCATTCGTCTTCTTCTTCGGCCTTGTTCTTGGCGGCTTCGGCGATGATCTTCTGGGCGACGTTGGAGGGGACGACGTCGTAGCGGGCGAATTCCATCTCGAAGGAGCCGCGTCCGCCGGTCATGGACCGGAGTTCGGAGGAGTACTTGAAGATTTCGGCCTGCGGGACTTCGGCGACGATGACCTGCATGCCGTCTTCGCTCTCCATGCCCAGGATGCGGCCGCGCTTGTGGTTGAGGTCGCCGGTGCAGTCGCCCATGAAGTCGCCCGGGATGGTGACGCGGACGGTCATGATGGGCTCGAGCAGGACGGGCTTGGCCTTCTGCATGCCGTCCTTGAAGGCGGCGCGCGCGGCGATCTTGAAGGCGATTTCGGAGGAGTCGACTTCGTGGTAGGAGCCGTCGTAGACGGTGATCATGGTGTCGACGACGGGGTAGCCGGCGACGGCGCCCTTGAGCATGCCGTCGACGAGCCCCTTTTCGATGGCCGGCAGGAAGTTGCGCGGGATGCAGGTGCCGACGATGCCGTCGACGAACCAGTTCTCGGCGCCTTCGGGCTTGGGCTCGATGCGCAGGTACACTTCGCCGTACTGGCCGCGGCCGCCGGACTGTTTCTTGTGCTTGTAGTGGCCTTCGCCCTTGGCGGTGACGGTTTCCTTGTAGGCGACCTTGGGGACGGAGAGGTTGACTTCGACCTTGGAGCGGGCCTTCATGCGCTCCATGGCGGTATCAATCTGGACGTCGCCGATGCCGGCGATGATCAGTTCGTGGGTTTCGTCGTTGCGCTTGACCTCGATGGTCGGGTCGTCGGCCGCGACGCGCTGGAGGCCCTGGCCGAGCTTGTCTTCGTCGCCCTGGTTCTTGGGGGTCACGGCGAAGAACACGACGGGCTGCGGGAAGACCATCGGCGCGGTCTTGACGGAGGTGCCGGGGGAGCAGAGGGTGTCGTTGAGGTCGGTGTTCTTGAGCTTGGCGAGGGCGATGATGTCGCCGGCGGAGGCCTCGGGGACGGTGTCCTGGCGCTTGCCGTTGGAGAAGTAGAGGGTGCCGGTGTTTTCCTTGGCGCCCTTCTGGGCGTTGAAGACTTCGGACTTTTCCCTGACGGTGCCGCCCCAGACGCGGGCCATCGTGAGCTGCCCGACGAAGGGGTCGTTGACCGACCGGAAGACCTGCGCGACGAACGGCGCGTCGGCGGCCGGGTTGATGGGGTTGCCGTCGGCGTCCTTGCCGGGGCGGTCGAGCGGGGAGGGCATCAGGCGGGCGAGGCCGAGGAGGAACTCGTCGAGGCCGATGGACTGCTTGGCCATGACGGTGAAGATCGGGATGAACTTCTCCTGCAGGACCGAGGCGCGCAGGCCGCTGGAGAGCTCGTCGGCGGTGAGGGCGTCGCCGTTGAGGACCTTCTCGATGAGCTCGTCGGAGGATTCGGCGGCGGCGTCGGTGAGGCGGGAGCGGATTTCCTCGGACTTGGCGTCCTGGGAGGAGAGGACGTCCACGACGGACTTGCCGTCGGCGGCGGGGTAGGTGATGACCTCGCAGCGGGGGCCCCAGACTTCCTGGAGGGCGGCGACGGTGCCGTCGAAGTCGGCGTTTTCCTTGTCCATGCCGGTGATGACGATGGCGCGAGGCATCTGGATGGCTTCGCAGCGCTTCCAGGCGCGGACGGTGCCGACCTGGATGCCGCTGGTGGCGTCGATGGTCATGACGGCGGCGTCGGCGACGGTGGTGGCGGCGACGACCTGGCCGTGGAAGTCGGCGTAGCCGGGGGTGTCGAGCATGACGAGGCGGAGGGGCTTGCGTCCCTTGGGGCGCCAGACGGCGTCGAAGGGCTTGGCCCAGACGGAGATCTTGCGGGCCTTTTCCTCGTCGGTCCAGTCGGCGAAGCTGGTGCCGTCGGCGGAGGAGCCGAGGCGGTCGTTGACGCCGAGCTTGAAGAGGAGGGAATCGAGCAGGGTGGTCTTGCCGCTGCCGGTGTGGCCGACGAGCGCGAAATTTCTAACGTCCGCGACGGGGATGTCCTTCATGATACTTTTACGCCTTTCTGGGGTTGCACTGGTTGGACCCGCCGCGGGGGGGCGGCGGGAACGTTCTTTTCCCTATACAATGGGATGGGGGGGCGGCGCAACCGGAAAGTGGGGGCTGGAGGAAAAAAAGAGGGAACGCGGCAGGGGCGCGGGTCCGGCCGGCGTGCCACGGGCGCGGAAGGGGCACGGGCGGGGCCGGGACATTTTTCCAATGGTTGGAAAAATATTTTCCAATGGTTGGAAAATCCGGGGCGTTTTTTCCAATGATTGGAAAAAATTTTCGTCGTTTTTCCAATGATTGGAAAATTTTTCCGCGATTTTTCCAATGATTGGAAAAAAGTTTTCCAATGGTTGGAAAACGGCCGGGGGTCAGGCGGCGGGGCCGGGGGCGGGTTCGGCGGGGTCGGCGGCGATGTCCTGGAGGAGGCGTTCGGCGGCGGCGGGGTCGAGGCGGGTCATGGCGTAGCCGACGTGGACGAGAAGGTAGTCGCCGGGGGCCGCGTCGGGGAGGAAGGCCAGGGAGACGCGCTGGCGGACGCCGCCGTAGTCCACCAGACCGCGGCGGTCGAAGCCTTCGCCGGGTTCGATCTCGATCAGGCGGCCGGGGATGGCAAGACACATGGGAACGCGTCAGTGGGGTTGGGGAGGGGGCTGGGGTTGGCCGGGCGGAGGGGTGATTTTCTGGACGCGGAGGGGGAAGCGGAGCTTGAGGTCGTCGTCCAGGGAAATCTCCACCCAGTGGAGGCCGGGGGCGCGGAATTCGGTGTTCAGGAAGACTTCGATGTTCGTGGCGCTGGCTTCGGAATTCGCCAGGCGGACCGGGATGCGCCGGCCCTGCGCGATGGGCTGCATGTCGGGGCCGAGGATGCTGGTCTGCTGCGCGAATTCGCCTTCGCCCGAGCACCAGCGGGTCACGAGGTACATGCGCGGGTGGCGCAGCGGGAAGGTCGCGCTGCCCAGCATGTCGAAGATTCCGATCAGGATGAATTTGCCGGTGCGTTCCTGGCGGACGTCGTCGCAGAGGAGGGAGGATTGGAGGTCGGGCATCATGGACATGGGATTTTCCTTCGGAAGTGAAAAGTGAACAGGGAAAAGTGAAAAGATGCGGTTGCCGTTCCGGGAATCAGGGGACGGTGGCGACGCGGATGAGGTTGCTGACGCCGGTCTTGCCGAGGGGGAAGCCGGCGGTGACGACGACCTGGTCGCCGGAGGCGACGTAGCCGTGCTTGATGGCGGCTTCGAGCATGGCTTCGAAGAGGTGCGTCAGGCGCTCGACGGGCGGGATGCGCATGGGGAAGACGCCGCGGACGAGCGCCATGCGGTCGTAGGCCAGCGGGTCGCTGGTCGCCGCGAGGATGCGCTGCAAGGGGCGGGTCTTGGCGGCCTGGCAGGCGGTGACGCCGGATTGGGTCGCGATCATGACGGCCTTGGCGCGGATGGTCTCGGCGAGGTCGCACGCGGCGCGCGCGAGGGCTTCGGAGGCGCCCTGCGGCGGGATGTGCTTGAGCTGGTCGGTCCAGGCGCGGCGGTCGTAGCCTTTTTCGGCTTCTTCGGCGATGCGCGACATGGTGGCGACGGCTTCGACGGGGTAGAGGCCCATCGCGCTCTCTTCGGAGAGCATCACGGCGTCGGTGCCTTCGAGGACGGCGTTGGTGACGTCGGTGACTTCGGCGCGCGTCGGGCGGGGGGCGTCGGTCATGCTCTTGAGCATCTGCGTGGCCGTGATGACGGGTTTGCCCGCGAGGTTGGCCTTGGAGATGATCAGGCGCTGGGCGGTGGGCACTTTCTCCATGTCGATGTCCACGCCGAGGTCGCCGCGGGCAACCATGATGCCGTCGACGGCGTCGATGATGCGGTCGAGGTCCTTGAGGGCTTCGTGCTTTTCGATCTTGGCGATGATGGGGCGGACCTTGCCCTGGGCGCGCATGTAGGCGCGGGCGACTTCGATGTCGGCGGCGGAGCGGACGAAGGAGAGGGCGACGTAGTCGACGCCCTGGGAGAGGCCGAAGGCGAGGTCCTGGTAGTCCTTGTTCGTCAGGATCGGCGCGCGGATGGAGCGGGAGGGCAGGTTGATGCCCTTGTGGCTGGAAAGGCGGCCGCCGAGGATGACGCGGCAGAAGATGTCGGTGTCGGCCACTTTCTCGACGCGCAGTTCGAGGGCGCCGTCGGCCAGGAGCAGCGTGTCGCCGGGCTGGACGTCCTTGGGGAGGTCGCGGTAGGTCAGGCCGACTTCCTTTTCGTTGCCGGGGACGTCGCGGGAGGTCAGGGTGAAGAAGTCGCCGGGCTTGAGCTCGATGCTGCCGCATTCGAATTCGCCGGTGCGGATCTTCGGGCCCGCGAGGTCCTGGAGGATGGCGACGGGCTGGTCCTTTTCGGCGGCGATTTCGCGGATGAGCGCGATCTTGGCGGCGTGCTCTTCGTGGGAGCCGTGGGAGAAGTTCAGGCGGGCGACGTTCATGCCCGCGTCGATCATGCGGCTGAGCGTCTCGCGGTTCTCGGAGGCGGGGCCGATGGTGCATACGATTTTGGTCTTTCTCATGGAAAACTCCTTTTTTGGGGGCGGTTGTTCGGAAGTTCGGTTGTTCGGGCGGTCGGTGGGTGGGGGGTCAGGGAGGAGGGTAAATCCAGTCGAGCCAGCGGGGGAGGTCGGTGAAATCGGGCGCGGCGTGCGCGGCGCCGGCGGCGAGCAGGGCGGGCACGTCCCAGCGGCCCGCGGCGACGCCGAGCACGGGGATGCCGACGGCGAGGCCGGCTTCGACGTCGAGCGGCGTGTCGCCGACGAGTACGGCGCGCGCGGGCGCGGGGCCCGCCGCGGCGAGGGCGGCGCGGAGGATGCGGGAGCGGTCGGCTTCGTCGTCGCCGTAGCCGCCGAGGGCGAAGTAGCCGTCGAGCCCCGCGCTCGCCAGCTTGAGGTGCGCGCCGCGCTCGATGTTGCCCGTGACGAGGCCGAGGCGCGCGCCGCGGCGGGCGAGTTCGGCGAGAAGGGCGGCGGCGCCCGGCACCGCGGCGCCCGGGGCGTCGGCGAGCGCGGCGGCCAGCTCTTCGGCGACGGCGTCGAAGACGGCCTTGCGCTGGGCGTCGGTGAAAGCGCATCCCCGGTGCGCGGCGACTTCGTCGAGGACGCGCCGGTCGGTGTTGCCCGCGAAGGAGACGTAGGGGAGGTCGTCCTCCACGCCCGTCGCGCGCCGCAGGCCGCGGCAGAACGCGGCCCGTCCGGCGCCGTGCGTGTCGAGCAGGGTGCCGTCGATGTCGAAGAGGACCAGGATGTCCGGGGCGGGGTTCATGTACGGCGGCGGACTATACGCCAAGGGAGCGCGTTCTCCAAGTCCCGTTTGCATCCGCCGCCGGCCGCCGCTCCCCCACCCCGCCGCCGGAACGGGATTGCGCGGGCGGTGGTGTTCATGGGCGCGGGATGGCGGAAAAACGGGGTGGAACAAGGGGATTTTCCGTAATCTCAAACGGGTCGGGGACGGGCGGCGGTATTTGCGTGACGGGACGGGGCGGGGATGGTTGAATCGGGGGCATGAAGACGGATGGAGAGAACGGAATGAAGATCGCGCACGTGCTGCGGCGGCTGTCGTTCGCCGACTGGGGCGGGACGGAGCAGGTGGTGTGGAATCTGGCGAAGGCGCAGCGGGCGGCGGGGACCGAGGTGCGCCTGTTCGCGACGGACGCCCTGGGCGGTCCGGCGGAGGAGGAGCGGGAGGGGTTGCCGATCCGGCGGTTCCACGCCGTCTATCCGTGGTGGCCGATGGGGCGGGAACTGAAGGCGCTGCTCGACCGGAAGGGGGGGAATCCGTTCGTGCCGGGCCTGGGGCGGGCATTGCGGGAGTGGGCGCCGGACGTCATCCACTGCCACGCGATGGGGCGGATCGCGGAGCTGTGCATCCGCACCGGCGAGCGGACGGGGGCGAAGTGCGTGATTTCGCTCCACGGCGGGGCGGCGAACGTGCCGGCGGCGGAAGCGGCGGACCTGCGGGCGCCGACGCGGCGGCGGGTGCCGTGGGGGAAGGCGGTCGAGCTGGTACTGGGCTGGAACCGGCGGGTGCCGGAGGGAGCGGACGGGATCGTGTGCGTGGGCGAAGACGAGGCGGATCATTGGCGGCAACGCCATCCGCACGTGCTGTGGTTGCCCAATGGCGTCGACACGGCGCGGTTCGACGGAAAACCGATTGCAGTCGCTGGCAGTCGATTGCTCTCGATTGCAAATCCATTCCGCGTCCTGTGCGTGGCGCGGATCGACCGGCAGAAGGACCAGATGGCGCTGGTGGAGGCGCTGGGGCGGAATCCGGGGATGTCGCTGCGCCTGGTGGGGCCGGTGACGCAGCCGGACTACAAGGCGGAGCTGGAAGCGCGCGCGCGGGAGCTGGGGGTGTCGGGACGGCTGGCCATTCCGGGGGCGCTGCCGCCGGGGAGCGCGGAGCTGGCGGCGGAGTACCATGCGGCGGACGCGTTCGCGCTGGCGAGCCGGCACGAGCCGTTCGGCATCGCGGTGCTGGAGGCGTGGGCGGCGGGGGTGCCGGTGGCGGCGAGCACGGCGGGGGGATTGGGGCGGTTGCTGGCGGCGCATCCGGGGGCGGCGATCGGGTTCGCGCCGGACGACGCGGCGGGGCTGGACGCGGCGTTGCGGCGGATCGCGACGGACGCGGCATGGCGGGCGGCGGCGGTCGCGGCGGGGCGGGCGGCGGCGCGGGAGTACGGATGGGGGGCGCTGGCGGGGAAGCTGGACGCATTCTACGGGAGCCTGTGAGATGAAGCTGAAGATCGCGGTCGGGTTGTCGGGCGGCGTGGATTCCTCGCTGGCGGCGGCGTTGCTGGCGGAAGCGGGTCACGAGGTGGTGGGCGTGACGATGAAGCTCTGGAAGGAGGGGCGTCCGGCCGGGCCGGGTCCGGTCCGCGACGCGTGCTTCGGTCCCGGCGAGGCGGAGGACATCGAGCGGGCGGAGGCGCTGTGCGCGCGGCTGGGGATCGCGTACCGGACGTTCGACTGCTCGGAGGCGTACGAGCGCGCGATCCTGGACCACTTCCGGAGCGAATACCTGGCCGGGCGGACGCCCAATCCGTGCGTGCGCTGCAACGCCGCGATGAAGTTCGGGCTGCTGCCGCGGCTGGCACGGGAGTCGGGGCTGGAGTTCGACCGGTTCGCGACCGGCCACTACGCGCGGACCGAACGCGGCGCGGACGGGGCGTGGCACCTGCTGCGCGGCGCGGACCGCCGGAAGGACCAGTCCTATTTCCTCTACCGCCTCGACCAGGCGCAGCTGGCCATGGCGATGTTCCCCCTCGGCGGCATGACCAAGGAGGCGGTGCGCGCGGAGGCGCGGAGGCGCGGCCTGGCGGCGGCGGACCGGGCGGACAGCCAGGATTTCTACGGCGGCGAGTACGCCGAACTGCTGGGGCAGGCGCCGCGGGAGGGGAAGATCGTGGACACGTCGGGGAAGGTCCTCGGCACGCACCGGGGCTTCTGGAACTACACGGTCGGCCAGCGCCGCGGCCTGGGCGTGGGCGGCGGCCGCAAGCTCTACGTGGTGGAAACCAACGCGTGCCGGAACGAGGTGGTGGTGGGCGACGCGGAAGAAACCGCCTGCCGCACCATCCGCATCGAAGGCGAATCGTGGATTTCCGGCCGGCGCCCCCCCGACGGTCCCCTCGCCTGCAAGATCCGCTCGACCGGCGAACCCGCGGACGCGTTCTGGACCGCCGACGGCGGTCTCGTCCGCTTCGCCGGCGACGCCGTGCGCGGCGCCGCCCCCGGCCAGTCGGCGGTCCTCTACCGCGGGGAGGAGGTCCTCGGCGGCGGGACGATCGCGGGACGGGACCGGGACTGACGGACCGGGCCGCACGCCCCTCCGCCGGAACTCCGTGCAAAGCACGGGAAACACGTTGATTTTCCGGGGACAGCGTGCCATGATGGGGGGATTGAAGCCATGGCCGAAGAACTGACAGCAGAAGAACGGGAACGATTGCGCAAGGTCAGCGCGCTGGGGAAGGTCTCGCTCGGCATCGTGCTGAAATGGATTTGGCTGTTCATTCTCGTGTTTTCCGTCTTGTTCCTCGGTTTTGCATGGTTCGTGGTCCAACATTCCGCCAAGAGCCCGGAACGCTACGTGGCGGAGACGCGGCTGATGTACATCCCGCACGGGGAGGGGAAGGTACCGTCGATGGGGGACAAGCAGCTGTACCGGGTGCTGGAACGGCGGTCGCTCAAGCGGAAGGCCGGCGAAAACCTGCCCCTTCCGCCCGGAGAGCGGGCAAGGCTGGCCGTGGACCTGAACATCAAGCAGGAAAACAAGCCGAGCAACGTGTACACGCTGACGGCGAAGAGCGGCAGCCGGGACGCGGCGGTGCGGAAGGTCAACGCATACGCGGACACGCTGGTGGCGGAGTACGGGGTGCGGCGGACGGCGGACCTGCTGCGCTGGGGCACGGCCAGCGAGGAACGCAAGGCGTCCATGCGCGAAGAGCTGGCAAAGCTCGAGGAAGACCTGGTCGCCCTCCGGACCCGGGCGGGAACCGACGCGCCGGTGGAGACGCTTGCATCGCTGATGTCGCTGATCAGCGAACAGCGCCGGAACGCCATGATGCTGGACGTGGACATCGCGGCCACGGAAAAGGCCCGCGAGGCGGTGGAGAACGGGCAGGACGGCGAAGCGACGGCGGCCATCCTGGCGCGCGGCCCGGAGCTGCGGAAACTGCGCTCGTCGATCGAAGCGCTGGACGGGGAAATCGCGAAGCTGCGCCAGATCTACACGGACCTGAACCCCCGGGTGATGGGCAAGCTGGAGGACCGGGCGGAGCTGGAGGAGAAATACCGTGCGATCGTGGAGGAATGCGGCGGGATCGATCCCGGAGTGGGGGGCATGGAGCAGCTGGAGAAAGCGCAGATGTCGTTGCTGGACGCGACGACGCGGCTGGAGGCCCTCCACGAAGCGCGCGCCGACATCGGGGAGACGCTGGCCCGGAACGAAGCGCGCGCGGAGGCCCTGTCCGACATCGCACCCCAGGTGGCGGTGCTGACCGCCCGGAAGGCGGAGCTGGCACGTGGTCTGGATGCCATGGATGCGGAAATCGCGGGCATGAAGGAATTGCAAGAGAGCGCGGGACGGGACCTGGCGCAGATCGAGCGGGCCGCCAACGCGAGCCAGGCGGACCCCTTCCGGCCGGACAACTTCGTGCTGGCGGGCATCGCCGCGGCGGGATGCACGATGGCGCTGGCGCTGTGGACGGTGGCGATCGGCCTGTTTTTCGGCCGGGTGCGCGGCGCAGGGGAGCTGGGGGCGCACGGGGACATCCGGGTGCTCGGCTCGCTGCCGGGCCGGTGGGCGATGCGGCAGGACCGCGTGCAGGAGGCGGTCGGGGTGATCGCGAACCATTTCATCGAGGCGACGGAATCGGCGAAGGTCGTGCTGGTCTGCCGCATGAAGGGGGCCAAACCGCAGCCGAAGTTCGACGAGTCCCTCGAATGGTCCCTTTCCATGGCCGGCACGCGGCCGTTCTTCCTGACGGTGGTCCCGCAGGAGGGCGGCGGCATCCCGGAGGACGAAACGGAGACGATGCTCAACACGGTGCGGCAGGGTGCCCGCGGCTGGTTCCCGGTCCTCAACCGCTACTCCCTCGCGCCGACGGAACTGCAGATGTTCAAGGCGGATCTGGCGGCGCTGCGGGAGGAATTCGACTGCATTTTCGTGGCGATCCACGGCGGGCTGCGGCACGGGGGCGACTTCATGGCGCAGCTGCTGGGCGTGTGCGACGCGGCCCTGCTGCTGGTGGGGGCGAACCGGACGCGCCGGTCCGAACTGGCGTACGTGCGGCGCCTGGCGCAGGCGGCGGAGAAGCCGATGATGGGGTTGGTGACCGGGGCCCGCGGCAGGGTCGTGCGCAAGGAACTGGAGGAAAGCCGATGGTGAGGTCGAGCAGGAAGATTCTCCGGACAGCCCGGCGCACATGGACGGCAGCCCTGCTGGCACTCGGGCTGGGGGGATGCTATTCCGACCGCTGGACGAGCAACTACAGCGAAGCCCTGAACTGGGACCTCGAGAACAGCAACGCCGTGCTGGAAACCACGGGCCGCGATGCGGAGACGGAGCGCAAGCGAGTCGAATTCCTGAAAGCCCTCTGGGAGGAAGAACAG
Source organism: Kiritimatiellia bacterium (assembly GCA_017527155.1). GTDB lineage: Bacteria > Verrucomicrobiota > Kiritimatiellia > CAIQIC01 > Lenti-01 > CACXEY01. The sequence goes on along the minus strand of JAFXQI010000001.1, from coordinate 19,794 downwards.
CCACCGTACCGGGTGAACGCCGGAGACAAGATCGAGATCCGCGTCTACGGCAACAGCGAGCTGGACGTGACGACGAGGGTGAGTCCCGACGGGAGCGTGGGCATGCTGTTCCTGGGCCAGGTGGACGTGGCGGGCCGGACGATCATCGAAGCGCGCGATGCCATCGAGAAAGGCCTGGCCCCCTACATCAAGCACCCGGTCGTCGGGGTCACGGTGCTGGAAGTGGACAGCGAAACCATCACCGTTTCGGGAGCCTGCGCCGATCCCGGCCTTTACAACATCTCCGCCTCGACCCGCCTGGCGGACGCCTACGCCTTGGCGGGCGGAACGGCCGTCCGGCTGTTCCACGGAATCACCATCGACGTGGCCGACCTGGAACACTCCATCCTGGTCCGCGAAGGGCAGATCCTGCCGGTGGATTTCCAGCGGGCCATCGAGAAGGGCGATCCGCTGGACAACATCCTGGTCCGCAAGAGCGACTACATCTTCATCGCCCAGCGCATGGAAGGAAGCGTAACGGTATGCGGCGAGATCGCGAATCCCCAGAAGCGCCTCTACCAGGCGCCGATGGGGCTGATCGAGACGCTGACCGACTGCGGCTGGATGAAGGACAACCACTGGAGCCATGTGATCATCATCCGCGACGGCCTCGCCAATCCCAAGATGTACAAGGTGGACGTGGACGGCATCCTGATCGGGAAGTGCAAGAACGTCTACCTGCAGCCGGACGACATCGTGTACGTGCCGAAAGACAACCTCTCCGAATACAACGTGTTCGTGCGGAAGCTGTTCCCCACGGCACAGTTGCTCAATCTGCTCACCTCCAAGGTAACGGCCTGGGTGGACTAGCGGGACGACGGCGATGCGGCGGGAACGGACATCGGAACGGCACGCGGACAGCCCGCGGGGGAGGTCGCGGTGCTGAAATACCTGGTATTCTGGTCGCTGGCGGCCGTGCTGCCGCTGTTCGCGGCCCTGCTTTCGCTGAACCGGCAGTGGATCGGCTGGGCGTTCTACGCGATGGTGCTGGGGTTGTGCAAGTCGGCCGAAACGAACATCGTCTTCTTTTCCAACGCGACCTACCGGGGGACGTCCAGGGGGATGGAAGTGAGTCTGCTCTACCTGACCGCCCTCCTGATCGTCCTGGCTTTGGCCATGAGGGGACGGATGCAGCGGCCGCTGCCGGAAGGCGGAATCCGCCTCTATGCGCTGTATTTCCTGCTGTGCCTGCCGGGCATCCGGAACGCGGACGACGGGCTCGTCGCGTGGTTCGAGGTGTGGAAGATGCTGATGCTGTTCCTGGTCTGGCACTCGGTGTACGGCTATCTCGCCGCAACGGGGGCGAAGGATGTCGCCGTGAAGATGCTGGCGTTCTTCACGCTGGCCAATTTCGTGGAGGTGCTGCTCCAGCACTACGGTGGGGTGTACCAGGCGCGGGGATTCTTTTCGCACCGCAACGGGATGGGGATGGCGATGAACCTGCTCGGGCCGATGTTCTTCGCCGGATATCTCCAGCTGGGCCTCCGGGACCGGCTGGGCCTCCTGTGCGGGGCCGCCTTCGCGTGCGCAGCGCTCTCCACGATGTGGTCCTATTCGCGCGGCGCGATTGCGGTCCTGCCGATCGGATACGGCCTGGCGGTCCTGGGTTCCCTGGCGGGCACGCGCTCGTGGAACCGGGTCCTGCCGCGGCTGTGGCCGATGGTTTTCGTCGGACTGCTGGGCCTGGTCGCGATCTGGCCCCATCTGGCGGCGCGGTTCACGGTCACCGAAGACTCGCGGACCAAGCAGGCGTCGCGCGACACGCGAATCGCGCTGGCCCACTGCGCGTGGGAGATGATGAAGGAGCATCCCTGGGCGGGCGTGGGCATCAACAACTGGATTCTCAACATGGACCAGGACCGGCATCCGTACCAGGAACGGGCAGGGAACGCGATGGGCCGCGAGCTGAACTACAAGGGGCTCGTGGAGACGGTGTACCTGCTGGTGGGCGCGGAATGCGGGATTCCGGCGCTCGTGGCGATGCTGGTCTGGTTCGCCTGGCACTGGGCCGCGTGCCTGCGGCTCCTCCTCCGGCTGCGGGACTCGCGGTGGCGGTTCGTCCCGGCCGGCTTGCTGGGCGGTTTTTCGGCCGACTACCTGCAGAGCACCCTGGAATGGGTGTTGCGGCAGAAGCTGGGGATGTTTTTCCTGGTGTTCTGTTTCGCCCTGATCGCGCACCTGCGGACGGAGAAACCGCAGCGGGAACCGGCGGGGATGGCGGCATGACCCCGTCGGTCCATCCGGTCCTCCCGGCGCCCCTGGACGAGGCGACCTCCCGGAAAATCGCCGCGTTCGGGCTGGTCTGCGCGTTCTTCGTCACGATGGTCCATTCGGGCCAGCCCGCGCCGCGGGATCCGGCGCAGGCGGACTGGTGGTTCTTCCGGATGACGGCGGGCGTGTTCGGGCGGCTGGCGGTCCCCTTCTACTTCGCCGTTGCCGGGTTCTTCCTGGCCCGGCGCGCGGGGGAACCGGGCTGGTGGAAACGGGCGGTGGGCAAACGGTGGCATACCCTCGCCCTGCCCTACCTGTTCTGGCTGGCCGTCTGGGACGTGTTCGCCGTCCTGCTGGCCATGCAGGGCAATTGGCGGGAGGGAACCGGACTGTGGACCGGCCTTCCGGCCGGCTGGGACGCACTCGCGTTCGCGGGGCTCCATCCGTTCCGGGAACCGTTCTCCGTGTCCCTGTGGTTCCTGCGGAGCCTGCTGCTGTTCGTGCTGGCCAGTCCGCTGCTGTTCCGGCTCCTGCGGCGGTCCGGGGCCGGTGTGCCCGCACTGCTCTCCGTGCTCTCCGTGGGGTGCCTGTCGGGCGTCCTGCCGGCCTGGGCGGACGGATTGGCGAACCGGTTCGTGTCGGTGCAGGGCCTGTCGTTCTTCGCGGCGGGGGCCTGGCTGGCGCTGTCCGGGGCGCGGCTCCCGGAAGGCCGGCTGGCCGCGGTGGCGGGGGGGGCGGGTTTCGCCGGGCTCGTGTTTTCGCGGTGGATGCTCGCGCGGGGGATGGCGGGGGCGGATGCGGTGCACGCCTTTTTCCTGCCGGCGGCCCTGCTGGGCGCGTGGCGGGCGATGCCGGCGGTCCGCTGGCCCAAGCGCCTGACCGATTGCACGTTCGCGGTGTACCTGCTGCACGTGTTCGTGCTGCGGCTCCTCCTCGCCGCGATCCACGGGAAGACGGGCTGTGCCGTCCTGGTCTTCAAATACCTCTCCGGTTTCGGCGTGGCGCTCGCGGCCGCCCTCGCCCTGCACCGGTTCTTCCCCCGTTTTTCCTCGTTCGCGTTCGGAGGCCGGTGAAATGGGCGCCCTCCGTGCCAGCCATCCGGTCCGCCGCGCCTTCCCGGTCCATCCATCCCGGGAGATTCTGCCATGAACCCGAATCCTCTTCCGACCCTGCAAGCGATGATTGCCGATCGCTCCGCCTGCCTGCTGAACCGACGTCCCGCCGTCGTCATCGCCTACGAATCGGACTTCATCCGGAACCGGGAATCGTTCGAGCGGTTCGTCCGGCTGAATCCGGATTCCTCCATGCTGGTGCAATTGGGATGGGAGTGCGAGACGCCGGAATCGGTGGGCAATCTTGCCGCTGCCGCGGGGGCCTTCCGCGAGGCTGCGCCGGCGGCGCGCCTGGTCGTGCTCTGCAATTCCGCTGCCGAATGCGCGGCGCTGGAACGGGCCGGGATGGAAATCCGGGCCATCCACCAGAACGCGTTCCTCGACGAGCGCCGTTTCCGGCCGTTTGCGGGGGGCGAACGGCCGTACGACGCGGCGTACATCGCGCGGCTGACGCCGTTCAAGCGCCACGGGCTGATTCCGGCGGAGCTGGCGCCGCGCCTGCTGTTCCTGGGGGCGTCGGTACGTCCGGCGGAACGGGAGTATGCCGAAGGAATCCGCGCGAAGTTCGCCGCGGCGCGCTGGATGCCGGCCTTCTCCGGGGCGAAGATATCGCTGCTGCTCTCCCGGGCGAAGTGCGGGCTGGCGCTGTCCGCGGTGGAAGGGGCCTGTTTTGCTTCCGCCGAGTACCTGCTCTGCGGCCTGCCGGTGGTGGACACGCCGGCGCTGGGGGGGCGGGACGTGCTCTATCCCGAAGAATACGTGCGGCGGGTCGAACCCGATTCCGATGCCATTGCCGAAGGCATCGCCCATTGGGCCGCGCACCGGCCCGATCCGCGGAAGGTCCGGGCCGCGTTCCTCGCGAAGGCCGCGCCGCACCGGGCCCGCTTCGCACAGCTCATGCGGGAGCTCACCGGCCGCGACCCCGGCCGCCCGCCGCACAAGCTCGGGTTGCGGACCCCCCATCCGGGACATGCCACCAGCCTGGCAATCCAGGCGTCCCTCCTGCTCGAAGGGTGGAGGCGTCGTTGAACTGCTATCTCGTCAATCTGGCGAGGGCGCCGGAACGGCTCGAAGCCTCGCGGAAACGGTTCGAGGCCGGAGGCATTCCCTTCGAGCGCATCGAAGCCGTCGACGGCCTCGCGCTTCCGCCGGAGGAACGCCGCGCCGTCTGTCCGCCGGTCCGATTCTACCTCGCGAACGCCCACCGAGTCCTGCCGGGCGAAATCGGGTGCGTGCTTTCCCATCTGAAATGCTGGCGGCAGGCGTTCGGCGGCGGGGAACCCGTCGCGGCGGTCTTCGAGGACGACGTCGAACCCGATCCGCCGCGTCTCCGGGAAGCGTTTGCCTCGATCGAAGCGGAGAACGATTCCTCCGTGCCGACGGTGTGGCTCCTGCACCGGGGGGTGCCGCGGCCCGCGGCGGTGGAGGGGCCGTGGTACGACATCCTCGAAACCGACGACATCGGGCACGTGTTCTGCACGCCCGCGTACGCTCTCAACGCCGCCGCCGCCCGGCGCCTGTCCGCGATCCTGACCCCCATGGCGAACGTGGCGGACGCCTGGTCGACGTACGCCAGGAGCGGCGTGCGCATCCTGGCAGCGGCCGTTCCCTGCGCCGCCACGCGCGGCATGCCGTCCACCATCGGCCACGGCCGCGGTTCCTGGTGGCACCGTCAATGGTTCCGGCGCTTCTACTGGTTCCGCTGGCGCATGGCATTCCGTCTCGACCTCTGCCTCAAGCGGTTCGAGGGCAAGAGGTTCCCCCTGGAGGAGCCCGTCCGGTGAGCCTGCCCCTTCCAGTCGCCTACCCCGTTCCGTCCGGAGGCCGGCCATGAAACTCCCGTTCGCCAAGAACACGAAACGGAACCTCCTCGCCGGGTATCTCAACCAGATGATCGGCCTGTTGTTCCCCTTCCTGAACCGGACCCTGTTCCTCTGGCTGCTGGGCCCCGAGTTCCTGGGTTTGAACGGTCTGTTCCGCTCGGTCATCGGCATGATGTCGCTCGCCGAACTCGGCGTCAACACGGCAATCGTCTGTTCCATGTACAAGCCCATCGCCGACGACGACCAGGAGCTCGTCTGCGCCTACCTCGCGTTCTTCCGCACCGTCTACCGCTGGATCGGGACCATCGTGCTGCTGATCGGCCTGTGCCTGATGCCGTTTCTCCGGCATCTCATCCACGGCAGCCTTCCACCCGGCATCAACCTCCACGTCCTGTTCCTCATCCATCTGGGCAACACCGTCCTGAGTTACTTCCTGTTCGCCTACCGGGGGCCGGTCCTGACCGCGTACCACCGAAACGATGTTTCGCTGCACATCAATACCATCACCCAGACGATCCAGTACGTCGTCGTTTTCTTCGTCCTCCTCTTCACCCGGAACTACTACGCCTACATCGCCACGACCGTCTTTTTCACTGCCCTGAAGAACCTCGTGGTGTTGCGCGAATCCGTCCGCCTGTTCCCCCACATCGCGCCGCGGGGGCGCCTCTGCACCGCCGCGCGCCGCCGGATCCGCTCGGATGTCCGGTCGATTTTCCTGCACAAGATCGGCGGGGTCATCACCGGCTCCGCGGACAACATCGTCGTATCGGCCTTCTTGGGACTGAGCGCGGTCGCCGTGTACGGCAACTACTACTACGTCCTGGCGAGCGTGGCCGGACTCATCGCCGTCCTGAACAACGCCACCCAGAGCGGGTTCGGGAACCGGCTCCACACCGAATCCCAGCGGAAGAACTTCGTCCTGTTCATGCGCATGACCCGGGTGACCATGATGGTCACCGCCTGCTGCGCCGCGATGATGGCCTCGCTCTACCAGCCGTTCATCGCCATCTGGACGAAGCACGATCCGGCCTTGCTCCGCCACGCCCTCACGCCCATCCTGATGGTGTTCCACTTCTACGTCGCCCAGTCCCGCCAGACCCTGCTGATGTTCAAGGGGGCGGCGGGCATCTGGCAGGAGGACCGCTGGAAGCCGATCGTGGCCGGCATGTTCAACCTGGCCCTGAACCTGTCATTCGTCCTGTTCCTGCCCGAAGAATACAAGCTCGACGGCGTCATTTTCTCGACCACCATCTCCTTCATCTGCATCCAGATTCCCTGGGAGTCGCACGCGTTCTTCTCGCGCTATTTCGGGTGGGAGAAGGCGCGGGCCTACTGGGCCATGCACGCCCGCTCCGCCCTTGCGACGGGGGTTTTGTGCGCCTCCGCCTGGTGGATATCCAGGGCCGTGACCGTCCCCGGCATTCCCGGATTCATCTTCCGGGCCCTGGTCGCCGCCGCCGTCACCGGTGCACTCCTTTCCTCTTTCTTTTTCCGCGGCGTCAACGACGCAATCGACTTCATCCGGAGAAAAACATGACCCCCGCGTCTCCTCCGCCGCTTCTGTCCGTCATCCTGCCCGTATACAACGCGGAGGGTACCGTCGCCGCGACGCTGGGCGCGCTTCTCGCGCAACCGCTCCGGCCGTTCGAGATACTCGTGTCCGACGACGGCTCGACGGACGGTTCCCTGGCGGTTTGCCGCCGCTGCGAACGGGAGAATCCCGGCAGCGTCCGCGTGTTCACCGGGCCGAACGCCGGAGTGTCCGTGGCCCGGAACCGGGCGCTGGATGCCGCCCGGGGCGAATGGATTTCCTTCTGCGACGCCGACGACATCCCCCACCCGGGAATCTACGCGCGTCTCCTGGATCTGGCGCGGGAGGAGGAGGCCGAATTGGCCCTGTGTGCCTTCCAATGGGTGAATCCCGGGGGCCGCACCGACGGACCGGTCGTGTCCTTTCCCTACCGGGGACGCATCGTCCTCGACGGACGCCGGCAGATCGACCGGCGCTTTTTCCATCCGCTCCTGCGGATGGAGTGGCACCACCGCGGGAACCTTGTCGCCGGCCTCTTCCGCCGCGAGATCATCGAACGGGCACGGTTGCGGTTCATTCCCCGCGTCGTGTCCGGTGAAGACCTCCTGTTCATGCTGGAGTATCTCCTGCGCATCCGGCGCCTCGCGGCGGTTGACGAGATCCTGTACGACTACGTCCAGCATCCCCGGAATGCCTCCGCGGAGTTCAAGCGGGATTCCGAATGGCGCCGGGCCGCCAACGAATACCGGATGGCACGCGAACGCCTCCGCATCTTCCGTGCCTGGCCCCGCGCGGTTCTGCATCCCCTCGAAAGGGTGAAGTTCCGCCTGCGGGTGCTGGACCGGGCGCGCAAGTGCCGTGCCGCCCTCCTCCGTGCGGGTGCCATCGGCAGGAAAGGAGGAGTGGGATGAAACCGCCAGCCGGTTTCCCGGTGGATTTCGTGCTGCTGTGGGTGGATGGGTCGGATCCGGAGTGGCAGGCCTCGAAGCGCCGTTGGCAGGAAGCCGCCGGCATTTCCACCGCGACGCCGGCGGAAGAGGACGCGAACGGCGCCTGCCGCTACAACGACAACGGCCTGCTGCGCTACTGGTTCCGCGGCGTAGACCGCTTCGCCCCTTGGGTCCGCCGCGTGTTCTTTGTCACGAGCGGGCACCGGCCGACCTGGCTCGACGAATCCTGCCCCAGGCTGCGGGTGGTGTCGCATTCCGACTTCATGCCCGCCAAGTACCTCCCCACCTTCAACCCCCGCCCCGTCCACTTCTGCCTGCACCTCATCCCGGACCTGGCGGAACATTTCGTCTTGTTCGACGACGATACCTTTCTCCTCCGCCCCATCACCCCGTCCCTCTACTTCCGCAAAGGCCTGCCGCGCCTGCCCGCCACCCTGCGGATGACCGCCTTCCGACGAGACCGCAACTGGCACCGCATCCTCTGGAACAACTTCTACGAAGTCAATGTCCTCCTCGATGTCTCCCGGTCCATCCAGGCGAATGGCCGAAAATGGTTCAACCCTTTCGTCCTCGGCCCCCGGCTGGCCCTTTCCAACGCCATCCGCTTCCGCCTCAACCACAACATTCCCGCCAGCGACTTCGGCCATCTCCCCCATCCCCACCTCAAATCGACCTTCGCCGAGCTCTGGGAGCGCTGTCCCGCAACCCTCGAACGCACCTGCATGAGCCGGTTCCGCTCCCACGACCAGGTCAACCATTGGCTGGCTTCCAGCTGGAATCTGGCCACGGGGCGCTTCTGGCCGCGCCCCCCCCCCCGCCAACGGTTCGTTTTCGACATTGCCACAAAGACCATCGCATCCACCTGCTCCGCAATCCGCTGCCAAACCACCCCGCAAATCTGCATCAACGATTCTGTTGCCGCCGACAACCTCGACCATTGCCTCCCCCTCCTCCGCCAAGCCTTCGAGGATATCCTCCCCGGCACGTCTTCCTTCGAAGCGGACTGACGGGAAGCGCCCGGACCTCTAGAATGGTTTGCGGGACAGTGTGGCGGTCCCGAGATATGCGGTCCTGGTAGGGCGAGCACTCCGTGCGAGCCGCACAGACGGGTGGAACGGCTCGCTCGGAGAACTCGCCCTACCAAGCCTGGAAGGCAAAACAGGAGTTACACGATTCCGCAATCCGCTCTATTTTCCCCAAGGGGAGCGGCGTCTGGAAAGGGCGAAGTAGAGTTTGAAGAAGGATTCGGCGGCGGGGCGGAGGGCGGGGTGTCGGGCGAAGCGCCAGACCCAGCGGCAGGCAGTGCGCTTGGCGAGGGAACCGCCCGCTGCGAGGGCGAAGAGATCACCGGGGCCATCACGGAAGACCACGCCCAGCGTCTCTGCACGGACACGGCGGGGAATGTTCCGGAGATGGTACGGGGTGAACCACAGGCCGAACAGCAACGAGAGCCAGGCGTCGCGCCAGCATGCGGCCACGCGCGTGTCGAAGCCCGGCTCGCGGGAAACCCGGGCGTGGAAGGCGGCGAGGGAGCGGATGATCACCGCCCAGTCCCCGTGGAAGCGGTCCGGGGCGGTGGAAGCGGTGGCGACAGCGTTGGGCCGGCGGCGGTAGAAGTACCAGAGTTCGTGGAGGGGGACGACGCGGCGGGCGAGGTAAAGGGCCCGGGGGGAGAATTCGCAGTCCTGCCGGCGCAGGCCGGGGATGCATGCCAACGCGTTTTCGAGGAGAAACGCCCGGCGGAACACGACGAGCTGCAATTGGGCGTGGATGCGGTTTGCCATGTGGCGGTGGGCAAGCAGGGTGGCCTCGGGGCCGGTGAGTTCGGCGGGGGCGTCGGGGGGAAAGTTGTCGCGGATTTCCTCGTCGCGGCCGGTGATGTCGTTGTGGAGCAGCAGGGCACAGGGATACAGGTCTGCGCCGGGACGGGCCGAAACGCGGTCGTGGAGGCGCTGGAGGCTGCCGGGGTAGATGGTGTCGTCACCGTCGACGAAAAGCACGTATTGGCCGACCGCCTCCTCGACGCAGCGGTTCCTCGGGGTGGAACAGGACCCCGATCGGGGGCCCGTGAACACGCGGAAGCGCGGGTCCCTTGCCGCGAATTCCTGGGCAATCCCGAGCGTGGCATCGGACGAATCCTCGACGAACAGCAGGGCCTCCCAGTCGGAGAAGGACTGGGACAGGATCGAATCGAGGCATTGGGGCAGGTACGGCGCGACATCGCAACAGGGAACGGCGAGGGAGAAGAAAGGCCCCTCTGGCCGGCGGGTGCCGCCATCGGTATCGGATTGTTCGGCATTCATCATGGTTTCGAGGGTAGCCCGTGGCCGGGAATCGTCAAGGAAAACCCGTGCAGGGCCCCGCCATCCGAAGTCCGGACGGGCTTGAGCCACCGGAGGGATGTGGTAGAATCATTGGTCGTGATGAGAGGGCATTCTACAGCAGGAGGCACCCGCCGGCGGCCGGATTCGGAGACTCTCCCGGCCCAGCCCCGGTGTGCTCCGGAGGTGGCTCCGCCGGTCGGCACGGCCCCGGATGGCCCCATCGACTTCGTTCTCCTGTGGGTCGATGGCAACGATCCGGCCTGGCAGGCCTCGAAGCGCCACTGGCAGGAGGCAGCCGGCATTTCCGTCGCGACCCCGGCGGAGAAGGATGCGAACGGCACCTGCCGCTACAACGACAACGGCCTGCTCCGCTACTGGTTCCGCGCCGTGGAGCGCTTCGCCCCCTGGGTCCGCCGCGTGTTCTTCGTCACGTGCGGGCAACGGCCGCCCTGGCTTGACGACGCCTGCCCCAGGCTGAGGGTGGTGTCGCACTCCGACTTCATGCCCGCCGAGCGCCTCCCCGTCTTCCACGCCCCACCCATCCATTTCTCCCTGCCCCTCATCCCGGACCTCGCGGAGCGCTTCGTGCTGTTCGACGACGACATGTTCCTGTTGCAGCCCGTCACCCCGTCCCTCTACTTCCGGGACGGATTGCCGGTCCTTTTCCCCTCCCTCATCCTGCCCCGCTACCGGGGCGACTTCAACTGGCTCCGCAACATCTGGAACGACTTCTACGAAATCAATTCGCACTTGGATATCAAATGGCTTCTCCGGCAAAACGCCGGGAAATGGTTCAATCCGTCCACCATCGGTTTCCGCCCCGCATTCAGCAACTTCATCCGCTTCCTTTTCAACTCGCACATGCCGGTGACGGACTTCGGCCACCTGCCCCTGCCCCACCTGAAATCCACCTTCGGGGAGCTCTGGCGGCAGTGTCCCGAAGCGGTGGACCGGACCGTGCGCGCCCGGTTCCGCGCCAACGACCAGGTCTGCCAGTGGCTCGCCGTCGCCTGGAACCTCGCCACCGGGCGTTTCAGCCCCGCCGCGCGGCCTCCGCCGGACAAGGCCGTGGTCGCGCTCCGCCTGGATACGCTGGAGTCGGCCTGCTCCATCATACGGGGGCGGGAATTCAAGCAGGTCTGCATCAACGAGTTCGGCGGGACGGACGATCCTTCCCATTGCTACGGCCGGCTCCGCGAGGCCTTCGAAGACATCCTCCCCGGCAAGTCCTCCTTCGAGCGGGACTGACGGAACCCGCCCGGTGCGTCAGGGAGCGGCTTCGGCGAAAAGGGGGCAATCGGGGATGAGGTGGCGGAGGTCCGTCAGGTCGGCCGGTCCGGCGATGTCCCGCCGTACGGTCTGTCCCGGGCGGTGGACCAGGAAGGGGACGTCCGTTTTCTCGCCCTTCCGGACGCGGTAGTTGTGGAGGTTGTGGTCGCTGGTCACGATGATCCAGGCATCCCGGCCGGCCGGCGAAGACGCGAGGTCTTCCATCCAGCGGCCCAGCGCCCAGTCCGCCCCTTCCATCTGCGCGGCGAGGCCGGCGCGGTCGTCGTGGTAGAGGGAGGGCGGGAGGCGGACGCCGCCGCGTCCGAGCAGGTAGGGGGTGTGGGGCAGATCGATGTGCACCATGAAGAAGTCGCCCGGCGAGAGGGCCTCGCGGAAGTAGCGCCCGGCCCGTTCGACGAGGCTGTCGCGCTCGTCCCACCCCTGCCCTTCCGTGAGGTCGTCGATGCCCGCCACCTTCAGGGCGGCACTCAGGGGCGACTTGCTCACGAACAGGAAATACCAGGCGGCATGGTCCTTGGCGGTCGCCAGGAAGGACGGGGGCGTCCCGAAGCGGTGGACGCCATGGTGGCCGAGGTAGATCGACATGCTTTCGGTTCCGTCCCAGAGGCCCGGCAGGAGGCAATCCCAGGGGACGTGCATGCCGATGGTCTGCGTGCGGCCGCCGCGTTCCCGGGCGAGGGCGGGAAGCGACTGCGCGGCGAAGTCCCGGAGATGGACCGTGTTCGTGCCGTCCGTGAAGGGCCAATCGTCATGGGTGTAGCGGAGATCGCGGGGGGGATCTTCGAGGCGCTCCTGGAGGATGAAGCCGGGGATGGAGGTGGCGGTCCGCTTGCCGGCGCTCCGCGCGGCGTGGTAGACGTCCGAGCGGGCGCAGAGGGCGGCGAAGTTCGTGCAGGCGGGACGGACGCCGCCCTCCGCGTCGAAGAGTTCCCCGTATCCCAGCATGTCGAACATGAGGACCACGACGGCGGGTTTGCCGTTCCCCGGGACGCGGGCGAAGTCCAGCCCCTTCCCGTACGCGGCTTCGAGCGAGGGCAGGCGGCCGACCGAAAACGGGACGATGAACACCAGCGGCCAGAGGACGCAGCGGAGGATGCGCCAACCGCGGGCGGCCCCGCGCCGCCAGGCGGGGAAGAGGAGCGCGCAGGCGATTCCGGCGGCGCCCGCGCCCCAGACCACGAGCCACCAGACGGGGCCCGACAGCCAGGACCATCCCGTCCGGAGCGCGATCCGCTGGTGGATGTCGGGGAAGTTGTTCGCCAGGGCGAGGGCCAGCCAGCCCCAGAAGCTGGCGACGAGCAGCGGGCGGATGCGGGGGAACCGGCGTCCGGCAAGCCAGGCGCCGAGGCCCAGCACCGTCCCCAGCGCCAGCGTCATGGCGAGGAGGACCCAGAAGTCGAATGCCGTGAAGTACATGTACCAGCGGTTGTGCGGCGCGGTGGCCATCCCCCAGTAGCCGCTGGTCACGGCGAATGCGAGAACCCACCCCGTCAGCAGGTACTTGGAAAGCGTCTTCATGCAAGCGGTCTCCGGAAAGCGACAATGGTATCGTGCGGCCTTTTCATGGTGATGACGGGAACATATTGTTCGGAGGGGGCGCGTTTGGCAAGCCCGAACCCGGAGGGGGCGGTGCGCGGCTTCCATTGCGGACGCGCGGAAGCGCGTCCCTCCCCGCGGCGATCGCAACGGGGCGAGCATCCGGGCGACCTTGTCCCCGCCCATGGAAAACCATGGGCTCCCCTACCCCGCCGCGGCGCGTCCCGCGGACTGGTGCCTTGCCTTTCCGGGGGGCGTGGGATAACGTCTTCGCACCGGAGAACGCCATGAACGAGAACTTCACCGCAAGCGATTTCGCCGCCTTCTGCGCGGCCCACCGTCCGTCCTACCAGCAGGACTATTACGCCATGTACAGCAGCTGGTGGGACGGCATCACCACCGACCCCGGCCTGATGGTCATCCCCATCGACGACCACATGGTCCACCGCGGGGACGGCCTGTTCGAGACCTTCAAGTGCGTCGGCGGTTGCGCGTACAACCTCTCCGCCCACTGGGAGCGCCTCGAACGCGGGGCCGACCGCATCCAGCTGCCCCTGCCGTGGGACCGGGCCGGGCGCAACCGCATCCTCGCGGCGGTCCTGCGGGCCGGCCGCCACCGGGACGCGCTGATCCGGGTGTTCGTTTCCCGCGGTCCCGGCGGGCACTCCGCGAACCCGCTCGAATGCCCGGAACCGCTGCTGGCGGTCCTCGCGATCCGGCTGGGGTTGCCCTTCATGGTGGCCCATCCCGGCGGGGCGCGCGTGGGGCTGAGCGACATTCCGGTCAAGCTGGACTTCTTCGCCCGCGTCAAGAGCGTCAACTACCTCCCCAACGCCCTCATGCGGCGGCAGGCCGTGGAGCGGGGGCTCGATTTCGTGCTATCCCTCGACCCGGACGGCTGCGTCGCGGAACTGCCTACCGAGAACTTCGGCATCGTCACCCCCGACCGGCGGCTGCTGATCCCGCTGCCGGACCACATCCTGGCGGGGACGACCATGCACCGGGCGGCCCTGCTGGCGCGCACGTTCCTGGTGCCGGAGGGCATCCTCTCCGGCGTGGAGGAGGCGCCGATTCCCCTCGACCTCGCCCGGCGCGCGCCGGAGATGTTCGTGTTCGGCACCACGCCCGACGTCACGGCCGTCACCGAATTCGACGGCCGCCCCGTCGGCGACGGACGGCCCGGACCCGTCTTCGACGCCCTGTCCCGCGTCTTCGCCGCCGACCTCCGCCATCCGGCGATGCTCACGAGGCTCTGGCCCTGATGCCCGCCGGCTGCGCCCGCCGGCCGTCGGATGCCGTCGCCGGACTCCGTCGAATCGGCTTGAAAAACCGCGGCCGCCGGGGTATGGGTATCCGGCCTTTGCGATGAAACCGGACGAACAACAGCTCTCCTTGTTTGGCGACACGCCGCAGCGGGTTCCCGCGGCGGCGGCGGACGTCCGCGCGCCGCTGGCGGCGCCGGTCGCCGCGCCCAAGCCGCCGCCCCCCCCCGCGCCCCCCGAGCCGCCCTCCGATGGCGGCGGCGGGTCCGGTTCCTCCGACGGCCCCGGCGGCGACACGCCCCTGAAGCGGCTGATGGACGACAACTTCCTCCAGTACGCCTCCTACGTCATCCGCGACCGCGCCATCCCGGACATCGACGACGGCCTCAAGCCCGTGCAGCGCCGCATCCTCCACACCCTCAACGAGATGGACGACGGCCGCTTCATCAAAGTCGCCAACGTCGTCGGCCAGACCATGAAGTACCATCCCCACGGCGACGCCTCCATCGGCGACGCCCTGGTCGTGCTGGTCAACCGCGGCTACCTCATCGAAGGCCAGGGCAACTTCGGCAACATCCACACCGGCGACCGCGCCGCCGCCCCCCGCTACATCGAGTGCCGCCTGACCGACCTGGCGGCCACGCAGCTGTTCAACAAGGACCTGACCGAGTTCGTCCCCTCCTACGACGGCCGCAACAAGGAGCCGGTGGTGCTGCCCTCCAAGCTGCCGCTGCTGCTGATGCTGGGGGCGGACGGCATCGCGGTGGGGCTCTCGACGTGCATCCTGCCGCACAACTTCACCGAGCTGCTGCAGGCGCAGATCGCGATCCTCCAGAAGAAGCCGTTCACGCTGCTGCCGGACTTCCAGCAAGGCGGGCTGATGGACATCCGCGACTACGACGAAGGCCGCGGCCGCATCCGCCTGCGGGCGGTGGTGGACCAGAAGGACGAATCGACGCTGGTCGTCCGCGAACTCCCCTACGGCGTGACCACCGAGAGCCTGATCGACTCCATCGAAGACGCGGCCAAGAAAGGCAAGATCAAGATCCGCGGCATCCGCGACTACACCTCCGGCCACGTCGAAATCGAGATCGCCCTGCCCAACGACGCCAACATCGCCAAGACCCTCCAGGGCCTGTACGCCTTCACCAAATGCGAAGTCGCCCTCGCCCTGCATCCCGTCGTCATCCGCGACCGGCGCCCCGTCGAGATGTCCGTCCACGACATCCTCCGGCACAACACCCGCCGCCTCGTCGAACTCCTGCGCAAGGAACTCCAGATCGAGCGGCACAAGATCGACGAAGCCCTGCAGGCGGCGTCCCTCGTCCGCCTCTTCATCGTCCACCGCATCTACAAGCGCATCGAAGAATGCCCCACCGCGGCGGCCGTCCGCCAGGCCGTCCTCGACGGACTCGCCCCCTTCCGCGACCAACTCCGCCGCGACATCACCGCGGCCGACCTCGACATGCTGCTGGCGATCCCCATCCGGCGCATCTCCCTCTACGACATCAACAAATCCCGGAAGGAAGAAGACAACCTCCTCGCCGACTTCGCCGAAGTCGAAAAAAACCTCTCCGACGTCACCGCCTACACCGTCAAATACCTCCGCAACCTCCTCCGCGACTACGCCGGCATGTACCCCCGGCGGACCCGCGTCCAGGCCTTCGACACCATCGAGATGCGCGAGCTGACCGCCACGCGCCTCGAAATCTACCACGACCCCGAAAAAGGCTACATCGGCCACAAGGACGTCGCGGGCGAGACCCCGGCGCTCGTCTGCTCCTCCCTCGACAAACTCGTCATCGTGTGGGACGACGGCCGCTACAAAGTCGTCCCGCCGCCCGAAAAACTCTTCGTCGACAAGAACGTCATCCACCTGGGCATCTACGACCGCGACCGCGTCTACACCATGGTCTACGTCGCCGACCCCATCGCGCACCTGAAACGCTTCCGGCTGGGCGGCGTCATCCAGAACAAGGAATACAGCTGCACCCCCGAAGGCGCCTCCAAGATCCTCTTCTTCGCCGACGACGACCCGCCGGTCCTCTACGTCAAATACGCCCCGCGCAAAGGCCAGCAGATCCACCAGCAGGAATTCCAGACCGCGAAGGCCGCCATCCGCACCCCCAAGACCCGCGGCCTGCAGATGACGACCAAACGCATCACCCTCGTCACCCCCCAACGCCCCCGCAACTGGGACGCCAAACCCGCCCCCCGCGGCGCCTTCCTCCCCGGCTGAGCGCCGCCTGACAACGAGAGGATGCCCAAGCCATGCCGCCCACCCTGATTCCCGTCATCCTCTTTTTCGCCGTCGCGTTTGGCCTGCTGGCCTTGATCAAGGCCTTCAAGCCGCAGATCAAGGGCTGGTTCGGGGAGACCGCCCTCGACGGATTCCTCCGCCTCAAACTGGATTCCGCCCGCTACCGCATCCTCCACGACATCATGCTCCCCACCGACGACGGCGCCACGACCCAGATCGACCACATCGTCGTCTCCCAATGGGGCATCTTCGTCATCGAAACCAAGACCTACTCCGGCTGGATTTTCGGCGCCGCCCGCGATCCCCAATGGACCGTCACCCACTACAAGCGCAAAGACCGCTTCCAGAACCCCCTCCGCCAGAACTACAAACACCTCGCCACCCTCTCCGGCTGCCTCGGCATTCCCATTGACTATTTCAAGACCGTCATCGCCTTCTCCGGCGAAGCCACGTTCAAGACCCAAATGCCCCCCGAAGTCCTCCACTTCCGCGACGTCCCCGACTACATCCTCCGCCAATCGACCGCCCCCCTCATCCCGCCCGAACAAGTCCCCGAAGTCGCCTCCGTCATACTGGAGTGGCAGCAATCCCTCACCCGCACCCAGAAAACCGCCCACGTCCAAAACCTCCGCAAAACCCATCCGCACCCCACTCCCGCCCCGGCCCCTTCCCCCGACGCCCCTCCCTCCTGCCCGAAATGCGGCACCCCGATGGTCCTCCGCACCCGCCGCTCCGACGGCGGCACCTTCTGGGGTTGCCCCCGCTACCCCTCCTGCCGCGGCATCCGAAACATCTGACCCACTGCCCGGCTGAAATTTTCCAATGATTGGAAAATATTTTTCCAATGGTTGGAAAATTTTGCCTGATTTTTCCAATGATTGGAAAAATTTTTCGGCCGTTTTCCAATGATTGGAAAAAATTTTCCGGAGCGCGCCAGCCCTCCGGGATCGGCAACAAACGACTCGAATCCCTTGTGGATGGGCCACGCGGAAGCATGCGGCTTCGGCCACCCGCAGTACCCCCCCGCCGCCATGATGCATCCGCCTTGGAGATATAAAACGGATGTTTTGCAAAAACACGACAGTTGTCCGATTTTCATCCTGATAACGTGACAGTAAATCACATTTTTGGATTGAATATCGCACGGCATCGTGGGAGAGTGGGAATGAGAAACAGGCAATCCGGACGGAGCAGGCAGCATGGAACGGGACGCTTTCAAGGCAATGGAACGCTGGCACGGGGGAACCCCGCGCAAACCGCTGATGTTGATGGGGGCGCGCCAGGTCGGCAAGACGTGGCTGATGGAGGCGTTCGCGCAGCGGTACTACCCCGGGCGGTGGGTGCGGGTGGACCTGCAGCGGAACGAACGGCTGCGGGACCGCATCGAAGAGTCGGGGCCCGATCCCCGCGCCATCGTGGACTGGGTGCAGGCGGCGACCGGCCGCGCGGTGCACGCAGGGGAAACGCTGCTGGCCATCGACGAAATCCAGGAATCCCCGAAGGCGCTGACCGCCTTGAAATACTTCTCCGAAGCCATGCCGGGGCTGGCGGTCATGGCCGCCGGATCGCTGCTGGGGGTGGCCGTCGGCCGGCCGCACGGGCGGACGGCGGCCGGTGCGCCATCCGGCAGGGGGAGTTTTCCGGTGGGCAAGGTGGGGTTCCTGGACATCTGGCCGATGTCGTTCGCGGAGTTCCTGCGGGCGGCCGGCAACGCGGTCCTCGCCGGTGCGTTGGCGGAGGGCAACTGGACGCTGCTGGAGGGGATGCGGACGGAATACGGGGAACTGTACCGGAAGTACCTCTTCACGGGCGGCATGCCCGAAGCGGTCGGGGCCTTCGCCGCCACGGGGGACTACACCGCCGTCCGGGACATCCAGGACGCCCTCCTGCGCGCCTACGATGCCGATTTCGCCAAGCACGCCCCCCCCTCCATGCTCCCGAAAATCCGGCTCCTCTGGCGGAACATCCCCGCCCAGCTCGCCAAGGAAAACCGCAAATTCGTCTATGCCGCCATGAAGAACGGGGCGCGGGCGAGGGAATACGAGGATGCCCTCCGCTGGCTGGACGACGCGGGCATGGTCCACCAGGTGTACCGCGTCTCGCCCCCGGCCCTCCCCCCGGGAGCCCACCGCGACTTTTCCGCCTTCAAGCTCTACCTCCACGACGTGGGGCTGCTCGGCGCGATGGCCGGACTCGACGCGCGCACCCTGCTCGAAGGCAACGCCCTGTTCTCGAATTTCAAGGGGGCCATGACCGAACAATTCGTCCTGCAGGAACTCGTCGCCGCGGGCCTCGAACCCGATTACTGGTCGGCCGACTCCGGCAACGCCGAAGTGGAATTCGTCGTGCCGGGGGCGGGCGGGATGGTGCCCATCGAAGCGAAGGCCGGACTGAACACCAAGGCCAAAAGCCTCAAGGTCTTCCGCGAGCGCTTCCATCCGCCCCTCGCCATCCGCACCTCGCTCCAGCCCCGGCACGACGGGGGCGACCTGCAGGACATCCCCCTCTACGCGCTCGGGGCCCGCATCCGGTCCCTGCTGTAAGGGAAACCCCGGCGGGGGCGTGACGCATTTTCCCCTTGCCGGGTGCGCGGAGGGGGGCGGAGCATGGTCCGCGTTGTCCGCGGTGCGGGACCGGGTGGCCGGTCCGGCGGGCGCGGCAATGGCGGTCTTCGCATGGAACTACCACGTGCTGGTCCGGCGGCATCCGGGACCCGGCGGGGCCTTCGCCTATGCGTACGACGTGCTCGGGCCGGACTACGGCTTCCTGGTGGGCTGGTCGCTGCTGCTGGCCTACATGGCGGTCCTCTGGGCGAACGCGACGGCGCTGGTGCTGCTGGTGCCGAAGTACCTCTCCGGCGGCGCGCTCGCGGCCGAGTCCTACCTGATGCTCGCGCTCTGGGCCGTCCTCGGGTTCGCGGTCTACCGCTCCGTGTTCAAGCGCGAGCGGGACCGCTTCGGCCGGACCATGGCGGTCTGGCTCGGCGCGATGGTCCTCGTCTTCTTCTCCAGCCTCATGTGGGTGCGCCAGGTCTCCACGCGCGCCATCCGCGGCGACGTGGACGCCATCGCCCGCTTCTACCACGCCCAGTACCGCCGCCTCACCGGCAGCGACTCCTTCGTCTCCGTCCTGGACGGCGCCGAAGCGCTGGAAAAACTCCGCGCCCCCGGCCCGCGCCCCTTCGACCTGCTCGTCACCGACCTCCAGATGCCCGGCATGGGCGGCGCCGAACTCGTCCAAACCATCCGCGCCGACCCTGCCCGGGATTGGGGATGTTGCCGGGCGAGCAAAAGTGGAAGGGTTCGGGCGAGCAAAAGTGGAAGATTTCTGAAGGGATTGTTGTTGGGGTGGAATGAGTTGCGCAGAATGGAGTCCAGTTTTGCTCGCCCGGGGATGTGAAAGGGGGAGAAGGTTGTCCGGAGGGGGAGTCAAGGGGGGACGCGTGTGGGGGGCTGG
>JAFXQI010000087.1 GCA_017527155.1 Kiritimatiellia bacterium | reverse complement strand
GGTCTCCCGGCTACGCATCGCGGAGCTGGAAGACGCCATCAACTCCATCCACCGTCGCCTTCTCCAAGGCCGCACCGCCCATGAAACCTACCTCGCCGCCGCATGACTCCCCTGTGTCCGATTTCGCTTGCAAATCGCCGATTGTCAAGAGCTCCAATCGCACCTGCATGGACGGATGGAACAAAACCAGTGGCCGGCGTGTGGTTGCCCGGGGGCCACCAGAAGCGCCAGGAAATGCCGGGAGACAACTGGGGGCACACGATGATTCCGTCGGGGCGTCGGTAGGCGATGTCGCCATCGGCAACGAGGACCATGAGGAATGCCGGGGCTGGGAGTTTCGCGGGGACGAGTTTGGGGGCAAGGGAGGAGAGCGAGCGTGCCACTTTGTCAATGAGAGTGGCACTGCCCAACTTGAATTTCGTTCGGCGAGTTGGCGGGGTTTTGGTCGGCGAGTTGGCGGGGCAACTGACGAAGAAGTGCGTGTTCCCCTGACATGGCAAAACGCCGACGGCGGCCCCTGGGAAGGGGTCGCCGCCGGTGTTTCGGGCCTTGGATGGGCGCCTACTTGTAGAGGTCGACGAGCTTCTGGAGGTGGTCGAAGCGGGTCTAGGCGGCGGCTTCGGACTTGGCGAAGAGGTCCTTGGCGCGGTCGGGGAATTTGCGGGCGAGGCTGGAGTAGCGGGTCTCGTTCGCGAGGAAGGCCTGGTAGCTGCCGTCGTCGGGTTTGCTGGAGAGGGTAAAGGGGTCTTGCCTTCCTAGCAGCCCCATATTACTTCCCGCCCTCGGGCTTGTCTGGATAGCGTGGATAATCTGGATGACGTACACGTAACCATCGCGGATACGGTTACGACGATTTCGTAAGATCTTTGGCCTCTTCTATTTTCTCTCTTTCTGGGAAAATCGGTCGGAAAAGACGGAAGCGGATGAAACCGGGGCGCTTGGGCTGGTCAATCGGTAATTCAATAAACCTACAATGCCAACGGTCGGCGATGGCCTCAATGAGATCATCGGGAGAAATTGTATAGTCCCAGAGATTGACAAAATCGGATGGGTTTGGGTCCCAGAAGAGGGCTTGGAGCGTAGTGTTAAAGGTGGTTTTTCTGAATGATGCCCAAGCATAATCGTAAATCCGACAGGGTTCGTCCTGAAGGATGAGCGCCGTAATTTTCCGTGTTTGCTCAAGGGGGAGGTCGAACGCGAAGACTAGGGGGTACACTTCACAGACATGGGAACGGGCTGCAAAGTAGGCGGAATCGTCACAACACACCACATCACCAAGCTCAAAGCAATCCACGAAAGTCTGTTCCAAAGACGTCTCGTCGACCCAGCTGGCAGAGTTGGCACTATCGGCGATTGTGACGGGCCAGTGTTTTAGTTTGCACCAGTGGACGAATGCGATATACGAAAAGAGCGTGACAAATGCGAAAAGGAATAGTGGATATCTCTTCCAAGTATTCCGAAACAAAGGTGGCACAAGCATTGCCGGAACAAACAGGAGCACCTTGGTATAATGGGCGCTGAGGTTGGCGAGGAGGGCAATGGCAAGAATAATTCCGTAGTACGAAGTACATGAAAAGAGCCAGATTTTCAGAATACGTTTGTCCGCATCTCCTGACATGGTTGCGAGAAAGGCCGCAAGACCTCCAAACACGAATAGGAAGTCGCCGGCCAATGCATCGTATGGCTCGATAGAACAGGTAAGGAAGTGCCAGTCCCGATTAGCGAACGCATCATGTAGTTTGGCGAGGGCGCGAGGGATGGCATTGAGTCCGCCGACACGCGCAGCTTCTTGAAGATAGGAAGGCCACATGCCCAAGGCATGATAGGTAACCACAGTGGCAACTGTGGAAAGGGTGAATGCCAAAATGACCAGTAGGGGCTTTCGGAGGCTTCCCCCGAATACCAACCAATGCAACACTACAGGAAGAAGAAGGACATTCCACTGAATTCCACAAAGAGGGACAAACGACGCGGTCAGGAAAAGCAGCACAGGCCGATTACCCATCCAAGCAAAGAGCAATAGGACAACTACACAGAGAAGAACGGCCTCAGGACGTACAAAAAATGCACAAAAGAAGTTCGTAAAACAAGCGCTTGAAAATGCTGCCAACAGGATTTCCGTCTTGGATTGGAAAATGCCTTTTCTCCTAAAGTACAACAGCAAGCATGCTATCGGGGCCACACCTAAAACAAACATCATTCCCCGGATGATTTTGTAATCAACACCAAACAAGGCAATTGGAATTCGTAGAAGATTGATGAAAAGAGGATAGTTCGGCGCAAAAGGAACAACGTCAAAACTGTCCCATTGAGCAATGGAGTGCCAAATGCCTTCTGTCATGCGGTGATAGGCGGGATCAAGCATGCAGATTTCATCGTACCAGCAAGGACGATGTTGGTTGCAAAAGACAACGCCATAGAGGATGGTAACGGTGGTGGCCAACATGAAAAGGTGCAATAGTGGCAACAACAGTCTAATGTGGTCATTCAAGCGTAGCCAAATGTGTGCGACCCATTGCGCGACACGAGAATGGATAAGTATAGAAAAGCCACTAGCAGATGGAGGAATACTTTTCGGAACGTGTTTGGATGTGTTCATGGTCGGAATGCGGTCTGCATTCCGGTCGGCACGGAAAACGAAAAAGCGCGTTTTCGAATCCATGCCCGCTCTGGAAGCCCTACCACAGGCCGCATTGGACGCACGGAGAAAACGCGCCGGAATGGCGCGCATTCTGTCTGGTGTCCAATGCAAGGCCCGGGCCTTGGTCTTCCACGACTGGGGGAAATGTGTGGTAGTATTTCCAGAGCGGTGTCGTGTCAGCAGATTACGCTATTTGTTGTTGTTTTATATTGGTTCTCTTGTCTTGTTGTTGTTCCTGGTGGGATAAAGAAAGCGAAAACAGAAACGGCGGCCGGCGCGGGAGCGCCGGCCGCCGGGGGAGGCGCGGGGGCGCCTACTTGTAGAGGTCGACCAGCTTCTGGAGGTGGTCGAAGCGGGCTTGGGCGGCGGCTTCGGACTTGGCGAAGAGGTCTTTGGCGCGGTCGGGGAATTTGCGGGCGAGAGAGGAGTAGCGGGTCTCGTTCGCGAGGAAGGCCTGGTAGCTGCCGTCGCCGGGTTTGCTGGAGAGGGTGAAGGGGTTCTTGCCTTCGGCCTTCAGCGCCGGGTTGAAGCTGAACAGGTTCCAGTAGCCGGCCTTGACCGCCGCTTTCATTTCGTCCTGGCAGTGGTTCATGCCGCCTTTGACGCCGTGGAGTTCGCAGGGGGCGTAGCCGATGATGAGGGACGGCCCGGGATAGGCCTCGGCTTCGGCGATCGCCTTGACGGCCTGGGCGGGGTTGGCGCCAAGGGCGATCTGGGCGACGTAGACGTAGCCGTAGCTCATGGCAATCTCGGCCAGGGATTTCTTGGCCACTTCCTTGCCCGCGGCCGCGAATTGGCAGACTTCGCCGATGTTGGAGGCCTTGGAGGCCTGCCCGCCGGTGTTGGAGTACATCTCGGTGTCGAAGACCATGACGTTGACGTCTTCGCCGCTCGCCAGGACGTGGTCGAGGCCGCCGAAGCCGATGTCGTAGGCCCAGCCGTCGCCGCCCATGATCCAGACGGATTTCTTGGAGAGGTAGTCTTTCTTTTCGAGGATGGCCGGGGCGTCGGGGCAGCCCGCCGCGGCGGCCTTCTCCAGCTCGGCGACGAGGGCTTTGCAGGGTTCGACGTTGCCAAGGGTGGAGTTCTTGGTTTCGATGAACTTGGCGACGGCGGCCTTGAAGGCGTCGGAGGCCTTGTCGGACGCGGCCATCTCTTCGAGTTTGGCGATGAGGGAGTCGCGGATGTATTTCTGGCCGAGGTGCATGCCGAGGCCGTGTTCGGCGTTGTCTTCGAACAGGGAGTTGGCCCAGGCGGGGCCTTTCTTGGTGTCCTTGTTGACGGTGTAGGGGCAGGTGGCGGCCGGTCCGCCCCAGATGGAGGAGCAGCCGGTGGCGTTGGAGATGTACATGTGCTCGCCGAAGAGCTGGGTGATGAGGCGCGCGTAGGAGGTCTCGGCGCACCCGGCGCAGCTGCCGGAGAACTCGAGGAGGGGCTGGTTGAACTGGGAGCCCTTGGGGGTGAGGGGGTTCATGCCGGCGTCGTCTTTCTTGGACACCTTGGCGACCATGTAGTCGAAAACGGGCTGCTGGGCGGCAACCTGGGTCTCCTGCGGGACCATCTGGATGGCCTTGGTGGGGCAGACGGTGACGCATTCGCCGCAGCCCATGCAGTCGAGGGGCGAGACGGACATGGTGAATTTGTATTTGCCGGCCTTGGGCTTGGTGTCGGCGAGTTTGGCGCCGGCGGGGGCCGCGGCGGCTTCCTGTTCGTCGAGGAGGTAGGGCCGGATGGTGGCGTGGGAGCAGACGAAGGCGCAGTTGTTGCACTGGATGCACTTGGCGGGATCCCATTCGGGGACCATGACGGCGGTGCCGCGTTTTTCGTAGGCGCTGGCGCCGAGCTCGAATTGGCCGTCGGCGCAGTTGGCGAAGGCGCTGACGGGGAGGCTGTCGCCGTCCATGAGGGCGATGGGTTCCATGAGTTTTTCGACCATCTCGACGGTCTTGGCTTCGCCCTGGAGGGGGGCCTTGGGGGCGTCGGGGGCGGGGTTGGCCCAGTCGGCGGGGACGGCGACTTCGTGGAGGGCGCCGGCGCCGGCGTCGATGGCCTTGCAGTTCATGTCGACGATGTCCTGGCCTTTCTTGGAGAATTTGGCCACGACTTTTTCTTTCATGTAGGCGATGGCTTCTTCGGGGGGAAGGACGTTCGCGAGCTTGAAGAAGGCGGACTGGAGGACGGTGCTGGTGCGCTTGCCGAGGCCGATCTTGCCGGCGATGTCGACGGCGTCGACGGTGTAGACTTTGATGTGGTTGTCGGCGATGTATTTCTTGGCCGCCGCATTCAGGTGCTTGCCGAGTTCTTCGTCGGACCACTGGCAGTTGATCAGGAAGGTGCCGCCGGGCTTGACGTCCTGGACCATCTTGTAGCCCTTGACGATGTAGGACTGGTTGTGGCAGGCGACGAGGTCGGCCTGGTTGATGTAGTAGGGGCTGCGGATGGGCTTGTCGCCGAAGCGCAGGTGGGAGATGGTGATGCCGCCGGTCTTCTTGGAGTCGTACTGGAAGTAGGCCTGGATGTATTTGTCGGTGTGGTCGCCGATGATCTTGGTGGAGTCCTTGTTGGCGCCGACGGTGCCGTCGCCGCCGATGCCCCAGAATTTGCACTCGACGGTGCCGGGCGCGCTGGTGATGGGCGCGGGCTTGACTTCGGGGAGGGAGAGGTTGGTCACGTCGTCGACGATGCCGATGGTGAAGCGGGCCTTGGGGGCGTCCTTGGCGAGTTCGGTGTAGACGGCGAAGACGCTGCTCGGCGGCGTGTCCTTGCTGCCGAGGCCGTAGCGGCCGGCGGTGAGGACGACGTCGCAGCGGCCGGCCTCGCGGAGGGTCGTCGCGACGTCGAGGTAGAGGGGCTCGCCGAGGGAGCCGGGCTCCTTGGTGCGGTCGAGGACGGCGACTTTCTTCGCGGTCGCGGGGAGGGCGGCGAGGAAGGCGGAGCTGACCCACGGACGGTAGAGGCGGACCTTGACGAGGCCGACCTTTTCGCCCTTGGCGGTCAGGTAGTCGATGACTTCCTCGGCGACGTCGCAGATGGAGCCCATCGCGACGATGACGCGGTCGGCGTCGGGCGCGCCGTAGTAGTTGAAGAGCTTGTAGTCGGTGCCGAGCTTGGCGTTGACCTTGGCCATGCAGCGCTCGACGACGGCCGGCAGCGCGTCGTACGCGCCATTGCAGGCCTCGCGGTGCTGGAAGAAGACGTCGCCGTTCTCGTGGCTGCCGCGCATCGCGGGGTGCTCGGGGTTGAGCGCGTGGTTGCGGAAGGCCTTGACCGCTTCCATGTCGCACATGTCCTTGAGGTCGGCGTAGTCCCAGGTCTCGATCTTCTGGATCTCGTGGCTCGTGCGGAAGCCGTCGAAGAAGTTCAGGAACGGCACGCGGCCCTCGATGGCGGCCAGGTGCGCGACCGGGGCGAGGTCCATGACCTCCTGCGGATTGCTCTCGGCGAGCATCGCGAAGCCGGTCTGGCGGCAGGCGTACACGTCACTGTGGTCGCCGAAGATGTTCAGCGACTGCGCCGCGACCGTGCGGGCCGAGACGTGGAAGACGCCGGGGAGGCCTTCGCCGGCGATCTTGTACATGTTGGGGATCATGAGCAGGAGCCCCTGGGAGGCCGTGAAGGTGGTGGTCAGCGCGCCGGCGGCGAGCGAACCGTGGACGGTGCCGGCGGCGCCGGCCTCGGACTGCATCTCGATGACCTTGGTCTGGGTGCCGAAGATGTTCTTCAGGCCGTTGGCGGACCACTGGTCCACGAAGTCGGCCATGGGGGAGGAAGGGGTGATGGGGTAGATGCCTGCGACTTCGGTGTACGCGTACGCGACATGCGCGGCGGCCTGGTTTCCGTCCATCGACTGTTTCTTGCGTGCCATGATGTTTGCTCCTTGGTGTTGGTGGGTTGCGGGGATGCCGCGACCATGCATTTTCTTTCCATTCTACCCCTCCGCCGCGGATGCCGCAACCCCATTCCGCGGCGGGGGGGGGCGAAGAGAGAGAAGGGAGAAGGGCGGCACGGGGGCCGCCCGGCAAGACAGGGACAGGGGATGGAGGGATGGGACGCGCTTCTGCGCGTCAGCGGGGGGAAAAAGGGTTGCTGCCACACTATTTTGCAAGCCGCTCTAACGGGGGCGGTGGTGCCGAGGGCGGACGGCCTGGCGCAGGAGCGACACGGTGGCCCAGACGGTGAGCCACGTGCCGGTGTCGGCCAAGGTGACGCCGATGGCCAGCCAGCGCCATGGGCTTCCCGCGGGCGCGGCGAGCCAGGCGGCGGCGCCGAAGGCCAGTCCCAGGATGGGGATCAGCGAGTGGGAGGCCTTGTTCCGGAGGTTGTCCCGCAGCAGGCAGGCGTTGCAGAACGCGACGTGCGCCGCCAGCGCCAGGAGGAGCGCCATCAGCACCGGGCGGATGATCGCCGCCACGCGGTGGAGCAGGTGGATGGGGGCCGCGGAGTCGTCCACCAAGAGGGCCACGCCAACGGCAACCACGGCCGCGCCGAACAGAACGGCCGCCGTCCGCAGCACCCAGCCGAGGATTTTCGGGATGGAGCCGGGTCCGGCCGGTTCTGGCGCGGCCGGGCGGTTGCTGGAAGGTTCGTCCATGGGCACCGTTTTGCCACGTTCGGCCTGGCGGCGCAAGGCGGAAGGGGGGGAGAAGAGAGGAGGGCGGCACGGGGGCCGCCCTGCAAGACGGGGACAGGGGACGGGGGGAAGGGGAACGGGAGAGAGCGCGGGTGCTTCGCGCTGGACAGGGGGGGCGGCGGGGGGTAGGGTGCGCAGTGCCATGATCCGCAATCTGACCATCCTGCTTGTCCTGGGCGTCATATTGGCGCTGCCGTTCGTGTTCCGCCAGGAGACCGGCATCCGCGAATGGAAGGAGGGCGACCCGGTCCTCGTCGTCGTCACCCCCATGAACGAGGCCCTGCGCCACGAATACGCCGTCGGCTTCTCCCGCTGGCACGCCGAGCGCTACGGCACGCCCGTCCGCATCGACTGGCGCGCCATCGGCGGCACCACCGAAATCATGCGCTACCTCCAGGGCCAGTTCACGTCCGCCTTCCGTGCGTGGTGGACGGGACAGGGCCGCGCCTGGCCGGCCGCCGCGGCGTCGGCGCTGATGGCGACGTCCTTCGACCCGGCGGCCCGCCCCGACACCGTGTCCGAGGCCGACTGGGCGGAAATCATCGCCCTGCGCGACGCCTTCCGCGCGACCGACGACCCGGCGGCCTTCACGAGCGGCCTCGACCTCTGCTACGGCGGCGGCGCCTACGACGCGGCCAACGCGACGCGCATGGGGATGCTCGTCCCCGTGTGGGACGAGGGGCAAATTCCCGACGGCCTCCTCCGCGCCCCCGACGGCACGGAACTGCTGCCCGAAGGCATGGGCGGCGAGACCTGGCGCGCGCCGGCCTTCTATGGCACCGCGCTCTCGACCTTCGGCATCTGCTGGAACCGCGCCCGCATGGAAGCGCTCGGCATCGACACCCCGCCGCTCCACTGGTCCGACCTCGGCGACCCGCGCTGGGCGGGGACCCTCGGCGTGGCCGACCCGACCAAGAGCGGCAGCATCGCGAAGGCCTTCGAGACGCTGGTGCAGGTCCAGTGCCGCCGCGCCGTCGAGGCGGCCGGCTACACGCCCGAGCAGATCGACGCCTGGGAAGCGGCCCTCGCGGCGGCGGGCGGCGACGCCGCGCCGGACGTCCCGGCGGCCTACGAAGAAGCGGTCGAGCGCGGCTGGGCGGATGGCATCCGGCTCATCCAGCGCATCGGCGCCAACGCCCGCTACTTCACCGACAGCGCGAACAAGGTCCCCCTCGACGTCGGCGCCGGCAACGCCGCCGCGGGCCTGTGCATCGATTTCTACGGCCGCTACGAAGCCGAGACCAGCAACGGCGGCCGCCCCGACGGCGCGATGGTGTACGCGACGCCCGTCGGCGAATCCGGCGTCAGCGCCGACCCCGTCATGATGCTGCGCGGCGCGCCGCACAAGCAGCTCGCGCAGCGCCTGTGCGAGTACGTGCTGGGCGAGGAAGGCCAGCGCCTGCTCTGCTACCGCGCGGGCGAACCCGGCGGCCCCGTGCAGTACAACCTCCAGCGCCTGCCCATCCGGCGCGACTTCTACCCCGACCCGGAGCATCCCGCCATCCAGGCCGCCTTCGAACGCCACCGCCCGCACACCACCGGCGACCTCTCCCGGCCCGAACTCGACGCCTACGCCCTGGCGCGCGCCTTCACCTACCGTCCGCGCTGGACCGCGGCCCACTTCAACTTCATCCGCGACTTCACGCGCGCCATGTGCATCGACTCCGGGGCCGAACTGCGCGACGCCTGGCGGGCCATCATCGCCGCCGGCGGCCCCGGCGCCTGCCCCGACGCCATGGCCGCGCTCGAAGCCTTCCCCGCCGACCCCGAACCCGTCACCTTCGCCTCCGCCCGCACCATCCGCTCCCGCCACGACCGCGAAGACCTCCTCCGCGACTGGACCGCCCACTACCGCCGCCAGTACAACGAAGCCGCGCGCATCGCGCGCGAAGAAGCCGAACGCCGCCGCCCGTGACGCGCTGGAGTTGCCAAGCGGAAACCTTGCGCTTCCCGCGAACAGGGCCGGGTAGGGCGGCGAGTCCCTTCGCCGCCGGAAACAGGAAAGCGCAGCAGGTCTTGCGGAGTGCGCGGATGCATCGCGGCAACAAACAAAGCGGGACATGCATCCGCGCGGGCCTGTCGCATCTTTCGGGCGTTCCTTCCACCGGCGGGCAGGGACTGCCCGCCCTACCCGGCGATGCACGGGGGCACAGCAGATTCTTCTGCCACCCTCCTCTCGCTTTCCAAAAAGAAGCAACCACAAGGGCTCCATCCAGGGCCGAAACGGCGTATGACGGGAGGCGCACCCTTGCGGTTGCGGCGCACAATCAAACACAACGGACAGCTGAAAGCAAGACCGATGCACCCTGACATGAACTCCGAACCCTCCACTCCCAGCACCTGCTCGACTCTCTTCCCTCCCGCCTCCCTCCCGCCCGACACCCACACCCACACGCGCCTGTGCCGCCACGCCACCGGCGAACCGGCCGACTACGCCCGCGCGGCGCTCGAAGCCGGCCTCGACACCATCGCGTGCACCGACCACATCCCGTTCCCGGACGACCCGCAGCCGACCATCCGCATGGCGCTCGACGACTTCCCCCGCTACCTGGAGATGGTCCACGCCGCCGCCGCCGAAGTCCCCGGCTGCCGCGTCCTGCTCGGACTCGAAGCCGACCACCGACCCGACCTCGTCGCCCTCCGCCATCTCGACCGCCTCCTCGCGCAGGACGACTTCGACATCGTCCTCGGCTCCGTCCACTCCGGCCCCTTCTGGGATTTGAACCCCGACGACCCCGCCGCCACGCCCGCCTTCGTCGAAGACATGTGGCGCACCTACTTCCGCCGGCTCACCGACCTGGCGGACTCCCGCCTCTACGATGCCGTCGCCCACATCGATCTTCCCAAGCGCCGCGGCCTCCGCCCGCCGCCGTCCGCCATCCGCGACATGGTCCTGCCGGCCCTCGACGCCGTCGCCGAAGCGGGCATGGCCGTCGAAATCAACACCAGCGGCCTCGTCCACGGCGCCAAGGAACCCTACTGCTCCCCCGACATCCTCCGCTGGATGGCCGAGCGCGGCATCCCCGTCCTGTTCGGCTCCGACGCCCACCGCCCCCGCGACATCGCCCGCGCCTTCCCCGAAGCCGTCGCCGCCGCCCGCGCCGCCGGCATTGCCTACCGTGCCGAGTTTTGCGGACGGGAACGGCGGTTGCTGCCGCTGTAGCGGTTTCGGGAACAGTGTGGCTTCGAGCCGTTGTCCCACCCGGCATTCCACTGCGGACGCGCAGAAGCGCGTCCCTCCCCGGGGCGAGCGCAACGGGAGGGTCGCGCTTCCGCGCGACCTTGCGGGAGGGAAACGGCCGGGACGCTGCAGAAAACCTGAAACCGCTCTATAGGGCGGGTGCGGCTTTGGGTTGGGCGAGCGCTCCGAGGGAGCCTTGCCAACCGTCCGTGCGGCTCGCACTACCGGGGCTGGCGGGTCGCATGGGATCGCGATCCTTCGGCATGGAATCCGCACGACGACGGCGCGGACGCGCAGAAGCGCGTCCCTCCCCGGGGCGAGCGCAACGGGAGGGTCGCGCTTCCGCGCGACCTTGCGGGAGGAAAACGGCCGGGAGGCTGCGGGGAACCCAAAGCCGCTCTCGCCCTGCCGCAGGAGCCCGCGGTGGTTTGCGGTTTGAGCCTCAGCCCTTGACGGCGCCTTCGGTGAGGCCCTTGACGAAGAGCTTCATGGAGAAGGTGAAGAGGATGATCACCGGGATCGACGCGATGGCATAGCCGGCCATCAGCGGGCCCCAGAGTTTGATGTATTCGCCGGCCATGCGCATCAACTGGACGGTCACCGGCAGGCGGGCCTGTTCGCGCATGACGATCAGCGGCATGACGAATTCGTTCCACTGGCCCAGGAACTGCATGACGGCCACGGTGCCCATGATCGGGCCGGAGAGCGGGATGACCACCAGCTTGAGCTGCTGGAAGTGGTTGGCGCCGTCGATTTCGGCCGCTTCGAACAGGTCCTGCGGGATGTCGGAAATGAAGTTGCGGAAGACGAAGATGGCGAAGGCCTGTCCGCCGGACGCGCCCACCAATATGAGCGCGGTCAGGGTGTTGAGGAGGTTCATGTCGCGCAGGAGGATGAACATCGGGACGAGGTTCGCGATCATGGGCATCATCATGAGCAGGAGGAGCGCGTTCCAGAGGAACGACGACATCGGCACGCGCAGGCGCCCGAAGAAGTACGCGCCCGCCAGCCCGAAGACGACGATGAAGAACGTGGCCGTCGTGCTCAGGAAGATGGAGTTCGCGACGGTCGGCGAGACCATCGCCCACGCGGTTTTCCAGTTCTCCCAGTGCATGGGCTGGGTGAGGGTGTTCGGGGAGAGGTAGAACTGGTTGTTGTCCTTGAGCGAAACGACGAGCATCAGGTACAGCGGCAGGAACGCGAACGCCAGCACGAACCAGATGAAGAAGTGCTTGCAGAACCGCAGTCCCCATTCGCCCGCGCCCGCGGCGAGGCGGTAGGCGGGCTGTTGCTGCCGGGCGAACGCGCGCGCGACGTAGCGGTCGCCCTTGCTGACGGCCGCCGGCGGGCGCTTCATGCAATGGGCGAGGTAGGCGTCGTTGACCTTCTTGAAGATCTTGCCCCACGAGACGGAGAGGATGATGAAGATGACGCCGGTGACCATCATGTCGATGTTGCCCGCCTTGGCGCCGTAGGCGACCAGGATGCCGCCGCAGCTGCCGATCAGGGTCTTGAAGACGAGCGGCGTGAGCATCAGCACCAGCGCCATCCCGAACAGCAGCACCTGCACGGGCGCGCCGAAGAAGACCGTCGCCAGCATCGCCGCCGCGCCCACCGCGTAGCCGCCCAGGCGGAACGCGCGGCCGCGGTTCTGCGCGAGGTACACGACGGCGACCAGCGCCGCCAGCTGCACCACCATGCCGGCCGTGAAGAGCGCCAGGTTGCCGGCCGTCGCGGCCTTCGCGAGGAGGGTGGACTTCACGTAGAAGTAGGTCTGGATGAACGCGAACAGCGCCAGCAGCCCGAACCGCGAGCTCTTGCTCGGCGCCTCGGGATGGTCCTCCGCGTTGAGCAGCATGTTGCAGATCTTCTGGAGGAGCAGGACGACGACCGTCAGCACGATGCCGACCGCGCAGGCGTAGCCCATCTGCTGGTCCATGAACGCCTTGCGCAGCATGAACAGCGCCGGCACCGTCGCGCGCCCGCCGGGACCGCCCGTGATGCCCGCGAGGGCCAGCACCATGCCGGCGTCCTTGATCGTGTCGATGATGGCGAAGACCAGCAGCAGGTAGATCGACCCCATCAGCAGGGGCAGCTCGATCTTGGTGAAGCGGGTCCACCAGTTGGCGCCGTCGATGTCGGCGGCCTCGTAGATGTCCTTGGAGATGCCCTGGAGCTTGGCCAGGTGCGTCAGCACCGCGAACGACCCCACCCACGGGAAGCCCCACACCACGCACGCGATGATGATGATCTTGGGGTCGCCCAGCCACGCCGGGGAGGTGCCGGCCTTGAAGGCCGTCAGCCAGTCGAGCGTCTCGAAGAACGACCGCTGCAGGCCGGGTCCGAGCGTGTCGAGCTTCATCGACACGAACGCGCCCGCGTGCTGCAACGCCCCCATCAGCCCGCTCCAGTCGAGGAACTGGTTGAGGTAGCCGCTGGTCGCCTCGAAGAAGAACGACCGCCAGATCAGCACCGTGATCAGCCCCGGGATCACCATCGGCACCACGAAGAGCGTCCGGTACAGGAACTGCATCTTGTCCGACGTGCACCGGTGGATGCATACGGCCACCAGCAGGGCGGGGATCATCTTGATGACGTTCCAGAAGCCCAGGATGAAGGCGAGCTTGAACGAATTCCAGAACTCGAGGTTCTTGACGAGGTCGACGTAGTTCTCGAACCCGACGAACTCCGAGATGTCGGACCCGTTCCAGCGGAACAGCGAATGGAAAATCCCGCTGCTCGCCGGATAGTACTGGAACAACGCGATGAGCACCAGGGTGGGGATGATGAAGAGATAGATCTCCCAATGGTGCTTGAGCTGGCTGGCTTTTACGGGTTTCGGTTGCATGCTATCGGTCCTTCGGGTTTGACGGTCCGTTCAACCCCTTACCCTGCCACATGCCCGGGCCGCTTGGCAAGCCAAGACGCCGGGTTTTGAGTGACAAGTGAAAAGTGAAAAGTGAAAAGATGCGGGGCGCCCGCTGCGCGGGCGCAGTGGCCCGTGCGGAGCATCCGGTCCGGTGCGCCCTCACGGGGAGGGACGCGCTTCTGCGCGTCCTCATGCGCGGGCGGGGAACATCGGGTCGTGTGTGGTGTTCTGCGGCGTTTCATGGGCTTTCCACTCGCAAGGTCGCGCGGAAGCGCGACCCTCCCGGGGTCGTTCGCCACGGGGCTCTGCCGGGGTCTGACTCCTTCAGGGCAGTTGGGAGAGGAGGGTGCGGGCGGGGACGATGACGGGATCCGGGCGGGAGAAGGGGTCGGCGTCCGCGTAGGGCAAATCCATCACG